>CAZDBX010000018.1:0-27389 GCA_964503805.1 uncultured Lentimicrobium sp.
TTTTCTGAATGCAATTCATCGGTTCTGTGTCACCCCAGCAGTAAACCGTATTCAGAACCGTTTTATGCTCACCATACCGCAGGCTGCGGTTTGGCGTGTCGTAGCCGCATTCGTTCTTTTCAACGGTGGTCCAGTCGCCGCGGGTGAATTTGTACTCCAGCTTGCCGACTCCCCGGGGAAGTGTAATGGAATAGACACCGTTGGTATCCCTTTCCATCCTGAACCGCTGATCTCCCGGATCCCAGTTGTTGAAATTACCGGAAACATAAATGTCGGTCCCGGATGGGGTATTGGCCGGCAAACGGTCCAGCACAATTTCCTGACGATAACAGGAAGTAAACAGGATGACGTGAAATCCAATCATTGCCATCCTGATTATGGTTGAGTATCTTCTGCTTACTTTCATTGTCTTTTATTGTTAGCCGTCGAGCCAGCTGATAAATTCCTGGGCCCTTGCCCTGCTGATATATACAGGTTCAGGGGCGGCGGGCTTCAGTTCAATAACCAGCCTCCCGTTAAAATACCGGCTCACCCTGCCTATGCTGTCGATATGCGCGATAAAACTGCGGTTCAGCCGGAAAAACCGGCCGGGATCAAGCAGTCTGATTGCCTGGTCAAGGGTGTAATCTATAATAAACCGGTTGTTGTTTTTTGTGATCAGAAATACCACATTGTCTTCGGCATAAAACCATGCAACATCGTCAATGCCGATGTGTTTGATCTGATCGCCGAGGCGCGCGATGAACCTTGATTTATATTCCCTTGAGGCCGGGCTGAGCAATTGTTCCAGCCGGGCGAGGTCGAATGGCAAAGGATTCTCCTGATTATATGACTTTCTGACAGCATCCAGCTTGTCGAGTGCTGCCTTAAGTTCTTCCGGTTTGATTGGCTTAAGCAGATAATCGATGCTGTTTACCTTAAAAGCCTGGATGGAATATTCATCATAGGCTGTGGTAAATATTACCGGACAAAGGATTTTTTCATGTTTGAATATCTCGAAACTCAATCCGTCCGACAACTGTATGTCGAGGAAAATGAGGTCGGGCAGGCTGTTGCTCCTGAGCCACTCCACGGTGTCTTCAATTGAATCGGTGCAGCCGGCTATACTGATGTCGCGGCCGGTTCCCGACAGCAACCTTTTCAGTTCCTGCTGGGCAAATGGTTCATCTTCAACAATCAGCACTTTCATAACGTTCAGATTAACGGGACTTTTACAATAAACTCATGAGCCGATTCATTGATTTCAACGGGATGAGGGGTAAGGAATCCGTACCTGCTCACGATATTCTTCAGACCCATGGCTGTTGAGGCTTCATCAACCTGTTTCTTCTGGAGGTTATTGCGGACGCTGAGATAAAGGTTGTTTTCTGCGAAAATATCAATGTTTAAAGGCCTTTTGGCCGAAACGATATTGTGCTTAACGGCGTTTTCAATCAGCAATTGCAGGGTCATGGGCGCAATCAGCCGGTGCATCAACGCATCCTCTATTTTCACGGAGATGATCAGCTTGTTGTCGAACCTGAGCTGATAAAGGTAAACAAAGGCATTGATAAAAGTAAGTTCTTCTCCCAGCGTGATGGTTTCACGGTTTCTGTTTTCGAGCACATAGCGGTACACATCTGACAGGTGCCTGATAAAGCGGGCTGCTTTTTCGCGGTCCTCATAAATCAGTGATGAAAGGGTGTTCAGGCTGTTAAACAGAAAATGCGGATTAATCTGGGCCCTGAGCGCTTCAAACCGGAACTCGGCATTCTCTTTCCTGAACCGTTCAACCTCGGCCAGTCCGATTCTCCAGCGGTTAAGCAGGAATACGGCGAATTCGAGAAATGCCGGCAGTATAACCAGGAAGAAAAGGTAATAGATTGCCGTGAAAGCCTCGTCGGAGAATTTGATAAAACCCGGTTTCAGCAACAGCAGGTTGATCAAAAAGCGCAGTAAAACGATGGCTACAAGACCGGTAAAGCCGATAATCAGGCATTCGAGTGCCAGCCGGCGCGTGGGACTTTTTTCCCATGGGATATGACGGTTAATGCTGCGTTTCAGAAAAAATACCAATTCCAGCATGGCAACCGTCAGCAGCGCGGCGCCCAGGTATTCCTGCCATGGCCTGATTACTTCGTAAAAACGATAAATCATTCCGAATGACAGATCAAGCATCAGGCGCAGAGGAATGCTCAGGAGAACGAAAAGTGATATTCTGAGCAGTGGCTTTCTTAAAATTTCTCCGGTCATCCGCATGGGATTTGATTGCTTCAAAGGTAGTAAAATGAAATCAATGCCATAACTGCCTTTCAATGCCTTATCGCTTGAAAGCCTTACACCAGACAACCGGATTGGAAAAATGCCGGAAAATTCTCCGGCATAATGCGTTTGATCCGTAAATACTGATGCAGGGGTCATCCATTCCATGCTTTAGCGGGTGAAATTATTTTTGGATCTTCATTTCAGAAATCACTTCACCGCCCTGCTCAACCTTTACACCATAGGAGCCTGCGGGAAGTTCGTTCAGATAATAGCGCAGATAGCGGCTGCCCTGTTTTTTAATACGCGTTTTCATCAGCGGGGTTCCTGACGCGCTGCAGATCGTGACCTTAACCAGTTGCCCCGGAATTTTGGCAACATAAACATCAACACTTTCGGTGTTGGTCTGGAAGATATGGACCTTTGCTTTCATGGTTCCGGTTTTTCCTCCGGTTGATGCCTGCAGGCTGATTGACAGCATCACTGCGATTGCGGTTGCGAAGATGAAAGTTTTCATGGCTTTGGGTTTTAATGTTTCTGAATCGTGTTTTCCTGTTGATGAAGCAAAGGTATTCCAGGCCTGCGCGAACTGAAATGCATTTCGTGTCAACCGACATGCGGGCAGGGCGAAGTGTTGAATATGAAGGGCGAATTGCAGGAAGATAAAACCGGAATTTTATATTTTGGATGCCGGATTATGCGTGCCGGCTATCCTGGTTTGGAGTAAAGTATTGTTTTACAGTTATATATGTAAACCATTACAGAGCCGCTCTTCAATGGCCTGCAGAATAAAAGTTGAAAATATTCTTCCGGATTATTTCCGTAATTATATAAGTCGTTAAAAAACTAACTGTTGATCAGGATTTTGTGCCTGTTATTGCGGTAGAATTACCGGTATCTTTCCAGGGTTTCCGTCAGCAGATCGGTAAACAGCCGGTTAAGACTGATTCCCATATGCGCGGCCTGTTGCGGGACGATGCTGGCTTCGGAAAGGCCGGGTATGGTATTTACCTCGAGGAAATAGAACTGCCTTTTGCCCGGAATTTCATCAGGGGTAAGGATGTAATCGAAACGAACGACACCCCGGCAGTTGAGCCGGCGGTAAAGCATCAGTGAAATACGCCGGCATTCTTCAATTTGCTCATCACTCAGACGCGCCGGAGTGATTTCATCTGAAAAACCCCCGTATTTGGCTTCAAAATCAAAGAATTCTTTATGACTGATGATTTCAGTGAGCGGAAGTACAACAGGTTCGCCGTTCTTCTCATAGATTCCGCAAGTGATTTCCACTCCGGGAATAAATTCCTGAACCAGCACTTCATCATCCGATTCAAAGGCAAGCTCTATGGCCGGAAGCAACTCTTCGCGGGAATGAACCTTTGAAATGCCAACGCTCGATCCGTTGCTGTTGGGCTTTACAAAGCAGGGGAGGCCGGTGATGCTGAGGATAGCGTCCGTCTCCGGCGTATCGCGTTTGTGCAGGTAAACGGTATTGGCAACATTCACACCGGCCCTTCCCACAAACTCATTACAGAAGAATTTATTGAAAGTCAATGCAGAAGTGGCGCGGCCACAGGTGTTGTAAGGCACGCCGATCATGTCGAGGTAACCCTGCAGCTTGCCATCCTCTCCCGGTGTCCCGTGGATGCCGATGAAGGCAGCATCAAACTTCACTTTTTCTTCCGGCAGCTGAATTGTAAAATCGTTCAGATTTACCGGGTATTCAGATCCGGCTGAATCTCTGAATATCCATTGCTCTTTTCCGATAATCAATGGGAATACCCTGAACAGGTCCTTGTCGATGTGCTGTTCGATTACTTTGCCGCTTTTAACGGAAATCTCATATTCCTGTGAGTAGCCGCCGGTAAGCAGCGCGATGTTTTTCTTCATCTTGGACCTTTTGGATTGAAGTGTTGCAAATGTAAGAACAATGGAGTTTCTGCATACGAACGTGAATTAAAATAATCCTTACCTGTGATGCTTTGTCCCATGGAAAAATATAAAAATACAGCACAGCCGTTCTGGCGCTCAGCCGGATTGTTCAGGAGCAACGCAGGACCGCCCGCAGAAAATGAAATACTATACCAGTGAGGCAATCTTTAAAATCCGTCGCTTTTCAGGCCTCTCAATTATTTATATCTTTGCAGTGACGTGCAATAATTTGTTTGTGCGGTAGTTTATTATCCTGTCCGGGTTTTAATATGGCTGATGGTGATCTGTCTTCCGGAATAAGTTGGCATGCATGAACTTTTTTGAATTTATTCAGACCCGTGTTTTTGTCAGGCATTTCATCCTGTCGGTGGTACTGACAATTTTAATTGTAAGCCTGGTATTGTGGGCGCTTAAATGGTATACCCACCACGGGGAGTCCATTGCAGTGCCTTCACTTGTCGGCTTAACGCCTGACCAGATAAGCCAGCTGGAAACGATCTCCGACTTTGAGGTAATAATTGTTGATTCGGTATTTGATTCAAAAATGCCAAAAGGATCGGTGATTATTCAGGATCCGCTGCCGGGCTCAAACGTTAAGCGACACCGCAAAATATACCTGACTACCGTTGCTGTGATGCCTGAAAAGGTGAGTATGCCCGACCTTGTCGACCTCTCACTCCGTCAGGCGACTGCCACACTCGAAACTTACGGTCTGAAGCTGGGTAGTATCAATTATGTTCCTGATATCGCCGCCAATGCGGTGCTCGGGCAATATTACCTGGGGAGTATCATTGAACCCGGCTTTGAGATACTCAAGGGGTCGGTGATTGAATTAAAGGTAGGGCAGAGCGTTGGAGGTACCCGTTTTCAGGTGCCTTTCCTGATCGGGAAAACAAGACAGGAAGCATTGCAACTGCTGAAGAACAGATACCTGGGTACAGGGGAGGAGGTTTTTGAAGACAATGCAGATCCGGAGACCGCCAGGGTTTATACCCAGTCGCCTTCTTACGTCAGGGGGCTTTTGCTGAATGCCGGGCAAACGGTAAGCCTTGTATTCAGGGATCCGGATAAGTTCGATTTTGATGCTTACCTTCAGACTATGGGTGCCGACACGCTGGAGGTGGTCAATGATTCAATCTTTTAAGATTTATATAAACGGCGCTGGCTTGCAAAATATAATATTTCTGGTATGATAAACCGAACAATTATAAGGCTTTTGATTATTTTGCTGATTCCTTTAACTTCTTATTCACAGGAAGTGATCACCGGATTGCAGATCAATTCCAGGGTAAAAAAGGAATCCGGAAACCGTGTTGCTGAGCGTTTAACTGTTACACCTTTATTGCTCCCTTTTTTTGATGATTTCAGCGGCAGGTCGGTATTGCCGGACCCCGGATTGTGGTCAGACTCAGACGCCTTCATCAGTGACGATTATGCCGTGTTTCCACCTACAGTCGGGGTTGCCACCCTCGACGCCATTGATAATCTTGGCAGGCTATACAGCAATGCAAGCCCGTATCCTTTTATGGCCGATTTTCTGACATCCCGGCCCATCCGCCTCGATTCGGTGTTTTCACCGGTCAAACGTAAAGTCACCCGTGCTGATTCAGTTTATTTCAGTTTTTATTATCAGCCGCAGGGGAGGGGCAATGCACCTGCCAGAAATGACTCTCTGGTACTTGAATTTCTTGCCCCGGGCGAGACCCAGATAATCATTTTTCCGGTGGATACAACCATCAACGGGGTTGATACCACTGTGATGGATACGGTTATGCTGGAAGGATGGCGCAAGGTTTGGAGTACATCCGGACAATCGCTTAACTCTTTTTATGCCAGCGACAGCCTGTGGTTTCGTCAGGTAATGGTTCCTGTGCTTGACAGTGCCAGGTTTTATACTGATGGCTTCCGCTTCCGTTTCCGCAATTATGCGAGCCTGGCCAGCGGTATTTTACCTGATTGGCAAAGCAATGGTGATCAGTGGAACATCGATTATGTCTACCTGAATATAGGCCGGGGTGTTTACGATACGCTGCACCGCGATGTGGCCTTCGCTTCCAGAGCGCCGAACATGCTCCGAAATTACACTGGCATGCCCTACAACCAATACCGGGCCAATTTTGTGAATGAGATGAGCGACAGCCTGAACATCAGGATCACCAATCTCGACGGAATTGATTATAACGCATCCTACCGCTATGAGGTTTCCCGCGATTATCTGCAACCTTTTCATTACTACACTGCAGGGAATTTCTTTGTCCCGCCGTTTATTACTTCGGGTTATGTTACCCATCAGCCGTTTGCACGCCCGCCGGTAAATTTTGTATTTCCGATTGGCACCCAGGAAAAGGTTACTTTTACAACCACCCATATTGTGAATACCGAGGCCAACCTGGGCCGGAGGCAGAATGACACCATCAGAAATGTTCAGGTTTTTGCAAATTATCTCTCTTACGATGACGGAACTGCAGAAGCAGGTTACGGATTAACACCTGCGGGTGCGCAGCTTGCCTATAAATTCAGGCTCAACAGGGCCGATTCGCTGCTCGCTGTGCAGATGTATTTCAATCAGACCCTTACCGGCGGCAATGTGAAAAGTTTTTACCTCAATGTCTGGAACGACTATTTCGGTGAGCCCGGAGAACTGATTTATTCACGTTTCGGATATGAACCGGCTTACGAAGACAGCCTGAACCAGTTTTATACCTATAAGCTTGACAGCGTTATTAAAATAGAGCCGGGCCGTTTTCCAAACCTGATTTTCTATGTGGGATGGGAACAGACAACCTCTGATAACCTGAACCTGGGTTACGACTGGAATAACGATGCTTCGGAGAATACTTTCTACCGTACCTTCGGAGGCTGGGGACAAAGCCTCTATGCCGGAGCCCTGATGATCAGGCCGGTGCTGGGGAAATTAAAGGTTGTCGGAATTCCGGAAACAAAACCAGCGGAAAAACTGATTATTTTTCCCAACCCTTCTGCGGATGGCAATATTATCATTGAACTGCCGGAAGAGGTCAGGCCCAATGGTTTAACGCTCACAGTAACAGGAGCTGACGGCCGAATGATCAGTCAGCAAGCCTTCACCCGTGAGCCGGATTTGTCGATGCTGCCTTCAGGCTTCTATCTGCTGCAACTCATCAGCGGTGATTCTCAGGTAATCAGCCGGGGTAAACTGATCATCAACCGGTAAAGCGTATACCCGATGCCGGAAGCCGAAGATTTTTTTGAAGAACACGACGCTCCTGAATTCGCGGATGATGAGAATGTAGAGAATGAACTCTACGAACATCACCGCATCATTGCTGATAAAGGTCAGGGTTTGTTGCGGATTGACAAATTCCTGATGATCAGAATCGAAAATGCTTCCAGGAACAAGATTCAGCAGGCAGCCAAAGCCGGAAATATCCTGGTGAACGGTGAGCCCGTCAAACAGAATTACAGGGTTAAACCTTTGGATGTCATCTCCGTGGTGATGGCACATCCGCCCAGGGATACCGAAGTGCTTCCCGAGGAGATCCCCCTGAATATTGTATATGAAGATGAACATCTGCTGGTGATCAATAAGGATGCCGGAATGGTTGTTCATCCCGGTTATGCCAACTTCGAAGGGACCATGCTGAATGCCCTGGTCTGGCATATACGCAGCCGGCCCGGCGCCCGGGCGGATGCGATGCCACTGTTGGTGCACCGCATCGATAAAGATACTTCAGGGATTATTCTGGTTGCTAAAACCGAGGAGGCCCAGACCCGCCTGGCCCGGAATTTTTTCGATCACACCATTCGCCGGACCTACCAGGCAATAGTATGGGGCACGCCCGGGGAGACTGAAGGAACAATTACGGGGCATGTTGGCCGTAACCTGAATAACCGGCTGATAATGGCCGTTTTTCCGGACGGCAGTCATGGCAAACACGCGGTTACCCACTACAAGGTGCTCCGCAGCTACGATTATGTGAGCCTGATCGAATGCAGACTCGAAACCGGCAGAACGCACCAGATCCGCGCTCACATGAAATACCTTGGCCATCCGCTTTTCGGTGATGAGCGTTATGGCGGTAACCAGATCCTGAAGGGCACGACTTCCGGATCATATAAAAAGTTCGTGGAAAACTGCTTTCAGATTTGTCCACGACAGGCGCTTCATGCAAAATCGCTTGGATTTAACCATCCGGTCACCGGGAAAGAGATGTTTTTTGACTCGGCCTTGCCTGCCGATATGCGCACGGTACTTGACCGCTGGGAACGCTATCTTGCTGGCCGGGGAGAGTCGCAGATTGATCAGCAATGAAACTTTTTTGTCTGCTTATCGTTTACCGGATATAAATAGTATGATGCAAAAATGAACGATCTGGAGTTACTGAAGAATCTGGTGCTGGCGCCTTATATTCTGAAGGCTACCGCCCTGGTCGGTGTCAGCCGGAAGGTGGGCGGCAACCAGTTCAGGCATTCATTTGCAACACTGGGCATTCTGCTTGACTATCATCTTGTGCACGACCCAGTCCTGCTGAAAGCTTCATTGCTGCACGACCTGTTTGAAGAGCTGCCTGAAACCGAGCTGGACGAGATCAGAAATATTGATCATGAAGGTCCTCAGGTGGTGGATCTTGTGCTTGAGGTAACCCGCCTGCCGCATGAAACCAAAGCCGGATACCTTACAAGAGTGCTGGAGAAGGGGTCCCATAACGCATTGCTCCTGAAGTGTGCCGACCGGATCAGTAACCTCACCGATTTGCACCGCGATTCGCACGAACCTGCTAAAATCCTTTCATACCTGGAGCAGACAGAGCAGTATATCCTTCCCATGGCCAGTAAAGTAAACCGGGATATGGTAACAGAGCTTACCGACCTGATTGCACGTAGAAGAAATATTCTGCTGAATACTGGTTTCTAGGCTAAGCAACTTGAGAAGACTGAAGTTTTAAAGAAATATTTACATCTGAATCATAATGGCTCAGACTACGTTTTTCATTTGAATATTCAAGTGATCCGGCGTTTATCGTTAAATTTGCCGGTTGCGAAATTCAGTCAGTTGAAAAGAATCATTCCCATATTGCTGCTTCTGTCGCTGAGCCTCAATGGCACGGCTTATTATTTTCTTTTCAGGCTGCAGCAGGAAAGAATCCGTAAAGAAATCAAGATGATGATCAAGGCGGGCGTTCCTGATGGAGAGTTGTCGGTTATCCGGCATACGGCTGAAAATTCTGAAGATTTTCACTGGATTCATTCGCGTGAATTTCGCTACCGGGGGGTGATGTATGATGTGGTCAGATCGGAAAAGGCTGCTGATGGCGCTACATTGCTACACTGTGTTACTGACCATCAGGAAACCCTGTTATTTGCCAACCTCGACCTTATGACAAAGAGCCAGGCAGCGAGGCATCCGGCACACTCCAAAGCCATACATTTCTATTCATTATTGATGGGAGGTTTGTTTACCCCTCCTGATGCTGAATACATCAGGCCCGATTCCGGTTTTATGATTTTGGATGCTTTTTATTTAATATTTTATCAGCAACCGGGCATTTTTATTGATGCACCGCCTCCGCAATCAGTGTAATTGATTCATTCCTTCTACAGGTGGTTTTCAGAAGCATTTTTATGCTTCTGATGCATTGCATTTATTGTTAATTCTTAATTTGGTATAAATGTCAATAAAATACTTTATTGCCGTGGCCTGTCTGTTTATGTCGGCAGGCCTGACGGCTCAAAAATTGACTGTCGCGGATCGCACTACCGGGCAGCCGCTTGCCAATGTTGCCATTATTTCGGAAAATCCGGCGGTTATGGCAACAACCAACAGCAGGGGACAAGTCGATTTTTCCGACTTCAGGGGAGCGTTAACCATTACTTTCAGGCACATAGGTTATCAGACGAGGGTACTCTCCTATAGTGAAGCTGAAAAACTGAATTTCTTTATCGATCTGGCTGTTTCGCGCATCACCCTTGATGAAGTAGTGATTTCGGCAAACCGTTGGGAGCAGAACGAAAGGGAAATTCCGCAGCGGGTCGAAAAAATCGACATGCAGCAGATCGCTTTTGCCAACCCGCAAACGGCTGCTGATCTGCTAAGTGTGGGCGGTTATGCTTACATTCAGAAAAGCCAGCTAGCCGGAGGATCCCCGATTTTAAGGGGATTTGCAACCAACCGCGTCATGCTGGTGGTTGACGGCGTCAGGATGAATAACGCGATTTTCAGGACAGGCAACCTTCAGAATGTCATTTCCATTGATGCGGCTGCCGTGGAGAATAATGAAATTCTTTTTGGCCCCGGGGCGGTAATGTATGGTAGTGATGCCATTGGCGGGGTGATGGATTTTCATACCCTTTCGCCTGTTTTTTCGCAAAACGGCAAATCCACGATTAAAGGCAATGCATTCGCCCGCTTTTCATCGGCTAACCTGGAGAAGACAGGACATTTTGACTTTTCAGCCGGATTGAAAAAATGGGCTTTTGTAACCAGCGCGACCTGGTCAGATTTTGATGACCTGAAAGCCGGATCAAACGGAAATTCCTATTTTCTGCGGCCGGTTTACCAGAAAACGGAGAATGGCCAGGATATTACTGTCGAAAATGAAGATCCGCAGAAACAGGTTTATTCAGGCTACAGTCAGTACAGCCTGCTTCAGAAGATTGCATTCAAACCGTCTGCCGGTTCTGATCTGGACTATACATTCTATTATTCGGGGACATCCGATGCTCCCCGTTACGACCGGCTTTATCTTGCCAATGAGGATGGCAGTCTGGTTAATGCCCAGTGGTATTACGGGCCGCAGCAATGGATGATGAACCGGCTGTCTGCCAGACTCAGAAGTGATGATGGTATTTATGATCAATTCCGGATTGTGGCAGCGCATCAGCTTTACAAGGAGAGCCGGCATGACCGTAAAATGAACAATAAGCGGCTGCGCAACCAGTATGAAGAAGTGAACGCGTTTTCACTTAATCTGGATCTGGATAAAAAGCTGAGCGAAAAACTTGCCCTGTTTTACGGAGGAGAAGCCGTCTATAACAAGGTAGGTTCTGAAGCAGACCGGGAGCACATCGAAATCGGCGAGGTAAGCCCTGTGAATACAAGGTATCCAGATGGTTCCACCTGGCAGTCATATGCACTTTATACTACTGCGCGCCTTCAACTGAATCAGAAGACAACCGTGAATGCCGGTTTGCGCTACAGCTATGTGGCGATGGAGGCTGCTTTTGACACCAGTATGTTTCCATTCCCGTTTACTGAAGCATCACTAGGCAATGGTGCGGTGAACGGAGGATTGGGAATAACCTGGAGCCCGCAGACTAACTGGAAGTTGTATACCAATTTTTCTTCAGGGTTCCGGTCACCGAACATCGATGATCTGGGAAAAGTGTTTGATTCAGAACCGGGTTCAGTAGTTGTTCCTAATGTCAACCTGAAGCCTGAATATGCATGGAACGCCGAAGGTGGTTTCGCTTTTACGATGGGCGACTTTCTGAAAGCTGACCTGAGCGTGTATTATACATTGCTGACCGATGCGCTTGCCCGCCGCGATTTCAGCTACAACGGCCGCGACAGCATTGTTTATGATGGTGAACTGAGCCGGGTGCAGGCCATACAGAATATCACGCGTGCCAGGGTGTTCGGAATTCAGGGCGGAATTAAGGCCAGTCTGGGACAGGGCTTCGGGCTGAGTACGGTATTTAACTGGCAGAATGGCGAGGAACAGAGCGAGGACAGCCTGAAATACTATCCGCTGCGACACGCCGTGCCATTTTTTGGCAGTACGCACCTTACCTGGGAGCGGCCGAAACTTCGCTTCGATCTTTATGCCGAATACAATGCCGGTCTGGATTACGAAGATCTGCCGCTGTCCGAAAGGACCGATGCTGCACCCTATGCGAAAGACGATAATGGCAATCCTTATGTGCCCGCATGGACAACCCTGAATTTCAAAGCGGCCTGGTATATCAACAGGAATTTTACCCTGAATGCTGGCGTGGAGAATATCACCGATCAGCTTTACCGTCCGTTTGCTTCGGGAATCAGTGCCCCTGGACGCAATTTTATCGTTGCGCTGCGGGCTTCATTCTGAGTAGCCCCGGATTACAGCCTGCAGGGTGAGTCCACTGATCCTGCCCTTTGTAACCTTCATATCCGTATTGTTAGGTATTTTATTACCGAGCACTACGGATTTTTTTCTGTCTGTATTTCTTCAACCCGAAAACTTCGACCTGGTTTTGATAATTCCGGATCTGCAATACTGGTATTATGATGCTGTAAATCAATTATATAATTTTTTTTGATTAACGGTCTGCCCGGCTTATTGCTTTTATAACTTCTTATTGGGTTAATCGGATCCGGAACAGACGCAATGCCGGAAAGAACTCAAAGCATTTAACTTTGTTATATTCTCCGAGTAATTTAAGTCAGTTTATGCGAATACCCATGCCCTGCATTCGAACCGGACTATTTTCACTGCTTTTGGCAATAACTTTTGCTCATGCGTCAGCCCAGCAGATCAATGCGGATTACGAAAAGTTTAAAGTTTCAGATAACCGGTTCATTCATTCGGGCCTGGCCATGTCGCCTGATCAGCAATTGTTGGCCATTGCCTGTACACAAGGGTTCCCGTTGTATATTTATGATTTTCGCAATCGCCAAATAATCAGGCAGTTTGATGTGGGAAACTGGTATGCCGGAGCCAGGGTGAACTGGTCTTCAAATGGCAGGTATCTTTTGCTTCAGCAGCTATATTATCTGGATTTTTCACCGAACCGTGACCGTGAGGTGAATTTTGAGGTGATTGACGCTGCAACCGGTGAACGGGTATTGCGGCTCGAGAAATATCATGATGTGAAGATCACGCCTGATGAACGGCTTGCGGTTGCCCTCACCAATGATGCACTTGAATTTTATGAGCTCAAAACGGGAAGAATTGCGGAAAGGAAAACCATTAAGGATGCAACCAATAGTCTGGAAATCAGTCCTGACGGGAAATATATTGCTGTGTCGCACCGGCCGTCGGAAGCTTTTCTGAAAAACGACCCTCAGTTCAGGAGGAATCCGAAAGCGCTGAAATTTAATCTTAAATTCAAACAACTGATTTCTGTATACAACGCTTCTGATTTCTCTATCGTCGCTACTATAAACGATTATTATGATAATGTATACCGGCTGGAGTGGTCGGCAGACGGGAAGGAACTTTATTGTCTGAGCATTCCTTATACCAAAGCAGCCACAGTTGCCAGCGGCCGGCAAAATTTTATCAGTGTGATCGATGCTGTTAATTTTAAAAGTACCCGGACTGTTTTCCCGTCCAATTCAAATTATGAACCGGCTTTTCGCAAGAGTCATGATGGGAAATATATGGGCGTGGTCAGCTGGGGCAAATTTCCTGAACTCCGTATCCATGACGCCGTAAACGGAAAGGTGTTGCACAGGTTCGAAATGGGTTCGCGGGTGTTGGAAGGAATAAGTAAGCTGGACTTCCCGTCCGACGGAAGGGTCTTCTTTGAGTTTCTGCCGGGAGATCAGGCAATTCTGGCAACTTTCGGCAATCAGTTGCTGCAGTGGAACATTCCTCAGGATGGACAGGAATAACTGGTCATGGTATCATATTATGAATGCAGCTATAACCGTTTGATAAGCCTGCAATTGCGGTCTTTGCCAATTTATATAATTTCAAATCTGATTGCTTATGAAAAAATTGTTTGTTTTATGCCTTTTGTTGCCGGCACTCTATGCCTCGGGACAGAAAAAACCCTTCTACCAAACAAAGGATGAGATCATCGGCAAAGCCATTGCAGAGCTTGATTCCGTCTCTTCCGCACCCGGATCGGCTTTCTTGAAAGAAATCAGTGAAAGTAACCTCAGCGGAACATATGTATTTGATATAACCCTGCGCGAAAAGGGTGAAGTGGCCACTGTTTTTGTGGTGAATGAAGGAGCAAACCACATTGCCAGTCAAAATCGCCTGAAAGACATTGTAAAGCGTTACCGCTTCGGATTCAGGGTGCCCAAAGGAAAAAGCTACAAATTCCAGTATACATTCAAGTTTTAATCAACTTAATCAACACCAAACACTTCAGTTTTATGAAAAAACACTTTCTGTTTGCATTTGCATTATTTACCGGATTAATTTCGGTAAAAGCCCAGGACGACATGCCGCTGGTATGGGAATCGCGTATGGACCATAAGATTGTTCACACAGGTACCGGAACCGAGGAGCGTGGTTTCAGCTATGCTGCTTCCGACAAGGAGATTACGGTTTTCGACAACAAAACGGGGAAGCCTAAATGGAATAAAAAATTCAAAGAACTAGCCCCAAAACTGAACAAAATTGATGACCTTATCCCTTTCTGGGAGTCTGATGTCATCTTCCTTTTTGACCGTAAAATGGGAAAAGATGTGCTGGCTGTAGTTGAGATGGAGAGTGGTAATTTTCTGTGGTCAACAGATAAATACCAGGATGTTGATGAAGAAAATGTAGTGTATATTCCGGAGGAACAAAGTTTTGCCATTTCCCTTAAGAAGGAACTTGTATTTATCCGTGCAAGGACAGGAGAGGAGCGGTGGTCGACCGCAAAGTTCAAAGGTGTGGTGGGGAAGTATGCCATTACACCTGATGGATATATGGTAATGGTGAATTTTGTGCCGAGTTCATTAGGCGCCCTGTTCACGGGGTTTAAAAACCAGATAGCCAAAATTGATATCCGGAACGGGGATATCGTCTGGGAAAATACCTATATAGGCAGGGCTGAGCGTAAGGTCATATCCCGTGAATTTTTGTATGATCTTTTCATAGACGGTGATAAGGTAATGTTGATGATGAATGGTTATCAGGTGTATGACTTGAAAACCGGTGCAAGCTTATGGTCTGCAGCATTCGATTATACCCCTGACGGATTGGGCAAACGGCCGGCAAATGCCAAAAAATTTGGCGTTTATGGTGCGGTGGCTGATCCGGTGAGGGTTGGCGATGACCTTTATGTGCTGGATATGTCGAACCGGAGGAGTCAATATATAAAGAAGTATGATGCCAACTCAGGTAAACTGCTGTGGACTTCTCCTGAAATAAAAGAAGCGCGGGCAATCCCGAATATGTATATCATGGGAGATAAAATTGTGCTTCAGATCGGTGGCAATGTTGAAGCGCAGGCTTACATTTACCGCAGGACCCAGAACGCAGATGGCTCTGTTTCAGTTTACGAAGAATGGAGGATATGGTATCCCAATGTTAAACCCAACGGGGTTCAGGCATTCAACACCAGCGACGGTTCCCTGGTATGGGATTCGGAGCGGTTCCGCAAAGGCATCACCAACATGATAGAAGCAGGCGGCAATGTGATCGTTTCCAGCGGAAAAGCTTTGTATTCAATGGATATCAATACCGGCAAGGAGCTGTACGAGGTGCCTGTTGCTAAAGGCGGTGTCGGTAACGCCCAGATGATATTCCCGTATAAGGATATGGTGGCCGTAATCGGCGAAAAAGGAGTGTCAACCTTCAAAATGAGCAATGGCGACCTGGTGGCAAACGGGAAATATAAAACATCCCTGCTCGAAGACCGGTTCGACAATATCGTGATCATGAAAACCGAAGGTGCCGATATTGCCGCATTTGATCTGAATACATGTAAATTCCTTGAATTTAAGGCGCGTAAGGGAGCAACCACCTCACTTACAACCGATGGTGAATTTGTATATGTTTATGAGAATAAAACGGTCAGTAAAGTGCGGACCGGTAAGTAAATGATCATTCACATAATATAAGGGTGGACCATAGAAACGGGTCCACCCTTGTTTTTTTAACATGACCCGGATTTTTCAATTAGCTACCTGGTTTATAATCCTGAAATTTCAGGCTTTATAGCGGTATCCGGAATATTAAACTCATGACTCCGGTGCATGGACTGCCTGCATTAACAACATGCCGTATATGTGATGTATTATGGTTTCGTTCTAAATGGTTAATAATCAATTGTATAACAATATGATTGAAACTTCCGGGGGACAGTTCAATTTGTGCCGGAAAAGTTAAAAGTTTTACACTGTATTGCCTGGCTCACCGAATATTACTATCTTTGCCGCAAACATTTTCCGGTATGCAGATCATCTTGCATTCTTATTTCACACCCACCGACTAGGAAAGACCTTACCCTATTTATACAGGCCGGGTCTCTCCCGGCTTTTCTTTTTCAAAACATTTGACAATCATGAAGGAAATCATCATCAGTACACTTGACATGGCGCGTCTGCGCAGCCATATTGCCAAAGCGAGAAGCGGCGGCATCAATGCTCCTATCAATTTGAATCCCCTGCAGGCCGAACTCGACAGGGCCAAAGTACTGCCACCCGAAAAAATGCCTCCGGATGTAGTTACCATGCATTCCATCGTAAAACTCGATTACCTGAACAGCGACAAATCCATGCAGATACAGATCGTTTACCCGCATGAAGCGGACTCCAGGCAGCAAAAAATCTCTGTATTCGCGCCTGTTGCAACGGCCCTACTCGGATATCGCAAGGGGGATACCGTTAAATGGAAAGTCCCTACAGGGGAGGCTGAGTTGAGGATATCGGAAATCGTTTATCAGCCTGAAGCGTCAGGCGATATGGAATTGTAAGGGTTGCCGGCGGTGTTTATTATTTGAGAAATTCTGCCAGCTTATTTACTGCCAATGCCCGGTGGCTGATTGAATTCTTCAGTTCGGGGGGCATTTCCGCGAAGGTTTGATCGTACCCGTGAGGGATAAAAACAGGATCATAGCCGAATCCGGAAGTGCCCCTTCTTTCATGAATGATATTTCCGTTGATCACTCCTTCAAATAAATGCACTTTTCCTCCCATGATCAGCGCGATAACCGTCCTGAAGCGGGCTTTCCGGTTGTTTTGTCCGTTTAGCTCGTATAGCAATTTGGTGACATTATCATCATAACTGCACCCCTCGCCTGCATAACGGGCCGAGAACACTCCCGGCCGGCCGTCGAGCGCTTCCACCTCAAGCCCGGTATCGTCCGCAAAGCAATCGTAACCATATTGTTCAACCACATATCTGGCTTTCATCAGGGCGTTGCCTTCAATGGTATCGCTGGTTTCGGGGATATCCTCGTGGCAGTTGATGCCGTTCAGGGTTACAAGATGATATTTGCCGCTGAGGATGGAACTGACCTCTTCCAGTTTGTGGCGGTTGTTGGTAGCAAAGACGATTGATTTCATGCTTTGGGGATCAGGATTAATTCAGGAGTTGTGATATGGTTCGTTTTTCAGTATGGTGAACGCCCGGTATAGCTGTTCCGTGAAAAACAGGCGTACCATCTGGTGCGAGAATGTCATGGATGATAATGAGACCCTGGCGTTTGCGGCCGCATAAACTTCGTCGGAGAAACCATAAGCCCCTCCGATCACAAACATCAGGTGGCGGGTGCCCGCATTCATTATTTTCTGAATCCAGACTGCAAATTCTTCGGATGTATAGGATTTTCCTCTTTCATCCAGCAGGACAATCTGGTCCGCAACGGCAAAATGTTTCAACATCAGCTTGCCTTCTGCATCTTTCAGTTGTTGCGGATTAAGTTGCCTGAAATTCTTTGGCGGTATAATATCAATCACATCAAACCGTATGTAATGAGATAACCTTCCGGCGTATTCCCCGGTTCCTGAAATTAACCAGGAAGCATCGGTTTTTCCGGTCTGAAGCAAGGTGATGCGCATAGCTGAATTTATTGCAAAAATAGCCTTTTTCAATTATTTTACTGTATGTGAAATTTCAATGGCATTCATCCTTTTTCAGTAACGGTACCTGGCATGATTTGCCGGAATTGATTGTGCTGCATTTACAAAAAAAATAATTCCGGCGTCTCTGTCCGGAAAGAATCCTGAATTTTAATAAACGGTAAATCAGCTGTTTATTTCAATATATAATTAATCGGCACCTGATTCCATCACAACCGTCCTGATTTTGGTCCGGAATTTGAAAACATAAATCCCGGTATTCACAAGTGTCATGATAGATTCAGAATTTCAGGGTCGCGTAAACAATTTGTTTTCGCCGGATTTATGTTTACATTTGGTTCGGTTTTTGATAAATTTTATAAATTGAACGGCAGCCGGGTTGTTTTAACATCTGCTGTCTTAAAATTTAAAGGGATGGAACTAATTGGTAAAATTCGTATAGCGTTAATATGCAGCATCTTAATGTTGTTTCTTCCGGCTTCAGTACCGGCTCAGGATGTGAGTACCAGAGTGGCTGCATCCATTCGTGCAGCCAATGCCAGGGAGCTGAGCAATCATTTCAATGCCACCATCGATCTGAGTGTACCGGGAACCGAAGGGACATTCAGCAAAGCGCAATCAGAAATTATCATGCGGAATTTTTTCACAAAGTATCCGCCTGCCTCATACACGCAGAGCCATCAGGGCCAGTCAAAAGACGGCTCTCAGTATGCTATCGGCATGTACAAATCCGGAAATACTGTATTCAGGGCTTATTACCTTATTAAAACGGTGAACGGAAAACCCGCCATTCATCAGCTGAAGTTTGAAAACGAAGAATAATCACGAAAGATCCCTGCTTAAGCCAATGCTGACCATTGATGAGATTATTGCCAATGCCCTGATCGAAGATACAGGTGATGGCGACCATACTTCACTATCTACCATTCCTGCAGATGCCGTTGGCAAGGCAAAACTGCTGGTAAAGCAGACAGGGATACTCTCGGGTATGGAAATTGCCGCCCGGGTTTTTTCGCTGGTGGATCCGCGTATCAGCATGCATCCTCTCATGAAGGATGGTGATGCCATTCAGCCCGGTGATGTCGCTTTTACTGTTGAAGGGCCCTCTGCATCGATACTGAAAGCCGAACGGCTGGTGCTGAATTTTATGCAGCGCATGAGCGGGATTGCAACCACAACATCACAATATGTCAGGCAACTGGAAGGGTTTAACACGAAAGTACTCGATACCCGCAAAACCACCCCCCTGATGCGTGCAATCGAGAAAACGGCTGTAAAGCACGGAGGCGGGTACAATCACCGGTTCGGCTTGTATGATATGATTATGATCAAAGACAATCATGTGGATTTTGCCGGTGGTATCGCAAAAGCCATTCATGCAGCAAAAAATTATCTGGAGAAAAACGGAAGACACCTGCAGATTGAAATCGAGGTGCGAAATTTTGATGAATTGAGACAGGTAATTGATACGGGCGGGGTCAACCGGATTATGCTGGATAATTTCAGCCCCGAAAACCTCAGAAAAGCAGTTGAAATGATCGCTGGAGAATATGAAACCGAGGCTTCAGGAGGGATTACCCTGGAAACAATCAGGCAGTACGCTGAAACCGGGGTAGATTTTGTTTCTGTAGGTGCGCTTACTCATCAGATTAAAAGCCTTGACCTGAGCCTGAAAGCATATTAAACAGACAGCATGAAAAAACTTGCCGAGCGTGTAACTGCTTATTCCCTGAGTTTATACCACGGGGTGTTGCACAGCCGGCAGGTCAGGAAGTTGCTGATCTGGTCCAAGCGCCTGGTATTACCCGGATTTGACGGAGTTCCACTTTATTACGTTGCAGAGTTTTTTGTGAAAGGCATACAGAAGGGAGCCATTACCAACCGGGCGGCTGCGCTGTCGTTTAATTTCTTTCTGGCAATTTTTCCGGCCTTACTGTTTTTTTTCTCCCTGATTCCATACATACCCATTGCCAATTTCCAGGACAGCCTGCTGAGCCTGCTCAGCGAATTTATCCCGGAACAGGTATGGGCAACCGTTGAAGACACCATTTTTGATATTGTTAAACGGCCGCAGGGCGGTGTGCTCTCCATAGGTTTCCTGATGGCTATGTATTTCTCCACCAACAGTGTCACCAGCCTGATGGAGGCCTTCAATCAGACTTACCATTCCATTGAAACACGTTCTGCCATGCGCCAGCGGCTGGTAGCCATCGGCCTGGTTTTCCTGCTGTCGGTCCTGGTCATCATCGCCATTGCACTGATTACTTTCGGTCCGCTGGTGCTGAAATGGCTCGAATCGCATGGCCTGCTTACTGACAGGGTTGGTATTTTCATGCTATCGGCAGGAAAATGGGTTATTACATTGGCCCTGCTCTTCTTTGCCTTTTCGTTTCTTTTTTATTTTGCCCCCAGCCGGAAACTCAGGTTCCGGTTTATCTCTGCCGGTTCTACTATCACAACCCTCCTCTTTATTGCTGCTTCTGTCGGCTTTAATTATTATGTCAATAATTTCGCAAAATACAATACCCTTTACGGCTCGATCGGAACTTTGATTATTTTTATGCTCTGGATATATTTCAATGCAATCATCATATTGTTGGGATTTGAATTGAATGCAAGTATTTCGGTGGCCGGAAAGAATAAAAAGCCATTGTGACAAGCTATAGAACAAAGAGCAGTCAGGTTTAAGATGATTTGTAAAAAAACGATCATATCGCAAAGTGCCCTTTAAAGACCCTTATAAGCAATCCGATAAATATTAACATTAAATTCTTCAAACGATGAGATTAAGTTATTGCATTACTTGTGTTTTACTTGCGCTGAATGCGCTGTCCTTCGCTCAGACGGACTCGATTTCAACCAATATTTATCAGTACAACGGAAACCTCGGGATAGGAACTGCTTTCCCTGACTCAAAGTTTACGCTGGTTACCGACGAGGTTGTGTCATACCCTCAATTTGGGATCATGAGTATCAGGAATAATCATTATGCAACTTATGACGGGTTTTCTGCGAGCGATATTCACTATGTGGGAAGCCTGATCAATGGCCGGCGGTCGCGCGGAACGGTTGATTTCCCTCAGGATGTGGTAACAGGTGACCGGTTGACAGGTATCGTTTCATCCATGTTTTACAACAACGAGTTCAGGTTTAATTCGAGTATTTTGTTTTACGCAGGCAGGGGACTTGATTATGGCAGTTATCCGTCATATATCGTTTTCAATACTACAGACCGTTATGAAACGGTAAGTTCCGAGCGGATGAGACTTGCTGAGAACGGATTTCTGGGCATAGGTACCGGAGATCCCGCTGCCAGGCTTCAGATTGCAGATGGTGATATTTACCTTGAAGATATTAACAGGGGGATTATCATGAAATCACCGGATGGACAGTGCTGGAAAGGTGTGATGAGCAATGAGGGCAACCTGGTGTTTTCCGCTGTTGATTGCCCGGAATATGTTCCTGTCAATTCGAAAACAAACGTTATGAATAATGTTGAGACGGTTATTTTTCCCAATCCGGCCGGAGATGTGCTGAATGTGTCATTAAGTGATGTGTATAATGGTGTAATTCATTACACTGTGCAGGATATCAATGGCAGGATTTGTCTTTCTTCGACCGCCGGTCCGGGTAATTTTGTTATCAACCTTAAAACTCTTTCTCCGGGATCATATTTGCTTCAAATAAGAAATCCTTTCGGTGATGTGATTGCATCAAAAAAGTTCATCAGGCAATAAGTCAGGTCTTTTTCATTGTGGAGTGTTTAATCGGATAGTGCGTCGAAGTCCTTCGTGAATTGTTCTGTCTGGATTAATGTGGTTTTTCTTTTCCATTTTCAGACTTTGATTTAAAGAATTTCTTCAAGTGCTTCACTTAATATATTGTTGTTAATCATAGTGAGCTGTTTTGAGATTTTCGCTTTTTCATAATACAACGATGTGTTTATGTCACTATCGTAGCCGGTCGGAATTTTTCAATGGCCTTTGCCATAAATTGATGGACCACCAATGATCCCTTATTATTCCAATGATAGGACTTCTTTGCCAATCGCCGGGGCGCCGCGCTTTATTCAACCAATGATATAAATGAAAGCTGGGATGGTACATTCAAAGGGAAGAAGTGTCCACAGGGCGTTTATTATGTAAGTGTTCAGTTTGACGGTTGCAATGATCTGGGGCAGTTTACTCCTCGGATTATTTACGGTTCGGTTACTTTACTCAGAAAACTATAACAGCATACAAATTCCTTTGATTTCTTTTATTCCTCTTATCTTTGCCTTTCCAGTTCAAGCGGGCAATGAGTGTTAATGTAAAGGAACACCTGAAACTTTCATTTATCTACACGGCAGTTGCCGCGTTTGCTCCTGTGCTTCAGGTTATTATACAGCCAGTCTATGAGGGGAGCGACATGCTTGGAGCTGTGGATTTCTCCCAACTGGCTATTACTGAGCTTTTTACTTCGCTGATATTTGCCGTTTCGATTTTCTCGATGGGTAACGCTATCTCCAGGTTTTATTATGACGTGGAGCCGGACTCACCGGGTTATCACCGGCTGGTTTCCGGAGTTTTTTCTTCAATCTTGTTCCGGGGAATGATCCTGCTGGTTATTGCCTGGGTATTCCGTGATCACATCGGAAAGCTTTTTCATCAGCCCCAGTTGCAGGATTTTTCAAAATATGGTTTTGCATGCATCGTTACCGGGGTGGGAAGGGCTGTCAATATTACTGCTGCGGCATTATTCCGGAACGAAAAGAAGATCCTTTCCTTCGTTCTGGTAAGCATGGGCCTGGGCGTTTTCCGCACCGGCTTCCAGTTGGCCGGGCTTTTCTTTTTCGAGATGTCATTCATCGGTTATATAACCGGCAGTGCCATCGGTACCGGACTGGTTGCCCTGGCTGTGCTGATATATATTTATAGCAAGTCCGGATTCCGCGCTGATAAGGCCCTGATGAAAGAAATATACAGGTTTGCATTCCCGCTTACCCAGTACAGCGTAATTGTATGGGCGCTTACCTATGCCGACCGGTTTATGCTTGAACGCTTCCCCACCGATCTGGGGATATACAATACGGCTGTGAATTTTGCGGCGGGGATTGCCATTGTGCTGCAGGGCCTCCAGGGTGCTAACCAGCCGGAGGTTTTCAGGGTAATGAAAGAGGGAATTGCTGAAAAGCAGGATGAAATCCGCCAGCTTTCCAATATTCTGCTGATGCAGAGTATGATCATCGTGGTGTTTGCCATCCTGCCTACCATGCTGTACCTGCATCTTTTTTATGAAACCGATGTCAGGCAGGCATACGGACTGGTTTCACTTGTTTTTATGAGAAGCTTACTCCGGACCCAGTTTATTGTCTTTTCCTATCCGGCTTATTATCTGAAAAAGACAAAAATTTTTCTTTATCTGAATTCAGGTGCAATGGTTATCAACCTGTTGCTGAATTATTTGCTTATCCCGCAATTCTCATACTACGGAGCCATTGCAGCCGGCCTGATTTCCGATCTGATAATGGTGTCAGGGATATTTTATTATCAGAAGCGCATCGTGGAAATAAAATGGAGTATGCGGAAAACAATGCTTTTCCCGCTGATGATCATACTCTTTACTGTAATCGCGGAGATTGTCAGGATTAATGCCGGATTTGATCCGTTTATCACGGCTGTGCTGATAACTATGCTGGCATCGTCGGGTTTGATCTACCTTTACCGTAACGAATTGAATGTTTTTATCCGGAAAAGATGGAAACGATCCTGATATTCCGAAAACCGGGTTTGGATGAAATTGAGGAAATCAGGAAGTTACATATCCCTGATACATGTCGTATTTTTTATCTGCCCGGGCTCATTGAACCGGAAAATTTCCCGGGTTTTGAAGTTTTACCGATGCCGGGACAACTTATCCGGGACGCTGACCGCGGGCTTTTATCCGGTATCCTGGAATTTGGCGACAGGCATGCCGGAGAAGCGAGCATAAGTGAATTGCTTAACCTGGATGGTTTGCCGCTGTGGCATTATCAGCGTTTCAGGATTTATTTCAGGCTTCAGCCGGTTTTCCGGATCCGCAAGGTTTTGAAGCATTTCAGCCAGACAGAGGGGGCCGTATTTGCTTATTGCAGCTTTGCGCCCGGGATGTTTAATGATTGCCTCACACCCGGGATAACCATCAGGACGCGCAATGAAGGTGTGAAACAGAAGAAGAATTACTTCGCACTGATAAATTATACTGTCTTTTTTATCCTGAGGGTATTGATCGGATTTTTACGGCCTGTTGGTTCAGAGGGCCGAAGACACCTTGTGGTTGACCGTGCCTTCAGGCAATATTGCAGACACCTGCTTACCATGCAGCCAAAGCTGGATAATTACATTCTTTCGCCGCTATTTGATCTTTCTGATAATGATCTTCTGATCCTTTCGGAAGTTGAGCCTCCCAAAACCAGCGGAAACGAACATTTTCGCCTGCAAAAAGAGTATTTTAACGGACAGGGCAGGGGAAACAGAACACTATATGGCGAGTATATCCTGTTCAGGGGGTTGCTTTCTCCCCGGCTTTATATCAGACGAAAACAGTTGATGGATTTGCTGGAAAAAGCTTTGAAAACAATTGGACTTTCGAAGATGTCAGATGAAGAGAAGTTGATTTACGAAGCTTTTCTGGGGCTCAATCGCACCAACGCATTCTTTATTACGAAACATCTTGCTTACCATCTCTACTTCAGGAACCGCCGTTTTGCTACAGTTGCATCTATTGACGAAAACAGTCCGGCAACCCGATGCATCCTTGATGCTGCCAGGGCTCACGGAAGCAGAATTATCGGGATACAGCACGGAAATATAGGGGATGCCCAGCCTGCTTATCTCTATTCAAATACAGACCGGAAGAATAAAATTATGGCTGATCTTACACTTGTATGGGGCAGTCACTGGAAGAATGTGCTGGTTACACGGGGCAATTTCAGTCATGACGCTGTTGTTATCACTGGTCAGATGCGTACCGATCTGATACCAAAGCTTCTGGAAAGGTCTGCAGAATTCAGGGCTAAATTCACTACCCGATCCCATCTGGCTGTATTTGCGTCTCAGCCAATGCCTGACAAGGCCCTGCGCTGGCAGGCTGCCTATGACGTTTTTACAGCATTCCGCGACCTGGAAGAAGTTGAGCTGGTGGTTAAACTGCATCCGGCGGAACGTGAATCGGTGGGTTATTACACTGAAATTGCCGGGAAAGCCGGTCTTAATCAGGTAAGAATTCTTTATGATGTTGATCTGTACGAACTCATTGCTGCCTGTGACCTGCTGATTACCTGTTATTCCACGGTTGGCGGAGAAGCAGTGTATTTCGGTAAACCATTGATCATACTGGATCATCACGGTGATGATCTTCTGGGTTATCATGCCGAAGGGGTAGCCTGGCAGGTAAAGGATGCCGGGCGTTTAAAAATCATATCAGATGAAGTTCTTCAGGGAAGAATGAAGCCCGATCCGGAAAAGTACCGCGATTTTATTGAACGGTATGCTTTCGCCATCGACGGAGCTGCAACTCAGCGCTCTCTTTCAGCCATCAGAGCGGCAGGAGATGATATTTTTCATTGAGGAACTCCGCATAATCCCAGTCAAGCGGCGTATCCAGATCAACGGAATGTAATTCATCCATAACAAATTTTGTCACTTTTTTAAATCCATGTATGGGAGATATCAGAAGTGACTGAATGTTTATTATATAAATGGCGCCGTTGTATTCCCAAACGGGCGGACAGTCCTGCCTCCTGATAAAACTACCCTGCTTCGATTTCTCCAGGTAGCCTTCGCTGTTCTCCTCAAAGAGGACAAAATAGGGATTGGCTTTTGATTCCTTTACAGAAACCACCATGTCGTCTGATGGGTTATAAAGCGTAAAAGCACTTTCAATATGTTCCGCCGTCCGGAAAGGAGAGGTTGGCTGAAGGAGGAGTATTCTTTCGTAATAAGATCCGGATTCCTGATAGTGTTTCAGGGCATGGAGCAACACTTCATACATGCCTGACTGATCAGTGGCGAGTGCTTCAGGACGTATGAACGGTACTTTATAACCGGCTGAATCAACCAATGCTGCGATCTCAGGGCTGTCGGTGGTGATGCATATATCTTTATCCGCCGCGAATTGACGGGCCAGCTCCAGGGTGTGAAGTATCAGTGGTTTGCCTGCAAACGGACGGATGTTCTTCCCGGGTATCCCTTTTGATCCACCCCTTGCCGGGATGATGATTAAGGTTTTCATGAAAATCGTATGTGTTTGATTTCTTCCCTCGCTTTTTCCAGGTCCTCTTTTCTTCCCAGGTCCATCCAGAAACCATGAATGGGATACTGAATGATTTTTTCGTTGTTGCCCAGCAGGTTATCCATCAGGTCAGTGGCATGATAAGTGCTTTCCAGCGGAATTCGCCTGGCCAGTTTGATTCTGATAAGGTAGATGCCTGCGTTGGTGTAATACGTGTACTGGGGCTTCTCGCGGAAAGAAAGGACCCTGTTTTGTTCGGTTTCAAGCACTGCAAACGGCATGTTGACCTTATAGGGAATTGAAGCAACAGCCATTTCCGCCTGCTGAACCTCAAACTCGCTGAAAAAATCTTCCAGATCAATGTTGGTAAGCACATCTGCATTCATTACCAGAATACTTCCATATTCGAGATGATTGATCATGGATAAGGCGCCCAGCGTACCAAGTGGCCTTTTTTCTTCCAGGTAATTGATCTCAATCCCTTTCGACGATCCATCTCCAAAATATTCCCTGATCTGTTTGCCGAGGTAATTGATTGAAATATTAATCCTCGTTATTCCAAAGCTGACCAGGTGGTCGATGTTGTGCTCCAGGATGGGTTTTTCACCAACCATCAGTAAGGGCTTAGGGGTGGTATCGGTAAGCGGTCTCAGACGTTCACCCCGGCCGCCGGCCATCAGCAACACATCGCAGGGCAATACGGATCTGAGTTTGGTCAGATCGGCCAGCCGGATGATGCGGTTGTTTTCATCAACCAGCGGCACCATCTTTATCCTTTTCTCCCTGAGATCTTTTATCTGATTGAGCGTAAACTCATGCTGTTTCAGTGAACGGAAACCTGTATTCATGAAATTCCTGACCTCATCATCAAGGGAAAATCCTTTCAGCAGGCCCCGGCGCACGTCCCCGTCAGTAAGGGTGCCGACCAGATGATGCTGATCGTTCAGAATAAAGATCGTCAGGTTGTCAGGGACTTCATTCAGTTTGCCCAATGCCTGCCTGAGCGGAAGGTGCTCGTTGATGGTGTGTTTCTCAATATGTGGTAAACTCATTTTTAAGTATTTTGATAATTTTTGCCGCAGCGTCTCCTTTGCCGTAAACCGGCTCAAACTCCGGGACAGAGAGGCCGGCAATATTTTGTGCGGTTTCTGCTATGGATGCAGGGTCAAATTCAAGGTCGATGATGTTTGGGGTCCTGATCCTTCCTTTTTGCCTGTCACCCAGGTTGATGACCCACTTCGGAAAGTACGAGGCATCATAA
>CAZDBX010000019.1:0-26204 GCA_964503805.1 uncultured Lentimicrobium sp.
AGCTCGTCTGTGCGCAGCGAATCTTCCCTTACCGTATAGGCGATAATGGTTGAAGTGTCGGTAAAGCTCAGGTTGAGATAATCGCTGTCGGGTAAAAGATCTATCCCGATCAGGTCGGGTTCTTTGTTGCAGGAGGTGATTGACAGCGCGAAAATTATGGCCAGAATGGCCCGGTTGAAGCTGAGTTTGTGCACGTTAAAATCTGATTGAAGAAGTATTGACAAGCAATGCAAGATTAAGGTTTATTCAGATGCTGCAGGCTGGCTGCTTATGATTTTATCATAAAAAATGTTATAAGCGTCAATAAACCTGTCAAGCGGCTGATAAGGCAGCATTGGTTTCCCGGTTTCGTTAATGTAATCAAGCAGTTCGGCATTTACAGTCTCACTGCCGACAATAACGCCGTCAGAAAAATCGATGGCCGTTTTCATTACATTAACGTAAGTGGGCTTCTTATAGTGTTTGAGGTCTTTGTTTGTTATTCCGTCAAGCTTGATTTTATTGCCGGAATCCTTATTCCAGGCTTCTTCAAAGTCATCGTCGTAGATTGACATCACCACCCTGGTGTCGCTGAAAAGCGGGTTATCACGGTAAGCGCGCTTGATGTAGAGCGGCACAAGGCTGGTCATCCAGCCGTGGCAGTGGATAAGATCAGGGGCCCAGCCAAGCTTCTTAACGGTCTCTATCACCCCGCGCGAAAAAAATACGGCACGCTCGTCATTGTCTTTGTAAAACTTGTTGTTCTTGTCGCGGAACATGAACTTCCGCTGAAAATAATCCTCATTATCGATAAAATAAATCTGCATCCTTGCCGACTGTATGGATGCAACCTTAATGATAAGCGGATGGTCTGTATCGTCAATGATCAGGTTCATACCCGAAAGACGGATTACTTCATGCAGCTGATTTCTGCGTTCGTTGATATGCCCGAACCTGGGCATAAATGTGCGGATTTCGCGTCCCCTCTCCTGAATTCCCTGAGGAAGATGCCTGCCGATATAACCCATCTGGCTGTCCCTCAGATAAGGTATAATTTCCTGAGAAACAAACAGTATCCTCGCTTTTTCCATAATAGAACCTGTTATTGTCGAATTAATGTGCAAAATTAGCAAATTAAATCCAAACTTTTATTTTTAACTTATTATTATTCACTTGTTAATCAGCGCAAAACAAGACTACAACCATGATACTTAGCGTTTATCTCAATTTTTATTGATTGATTTTCAGGGAGATATTAATTCATCCTCCCTGACTGTCCTAATTTAATACTACTATATTTTGTATATGATTAGCGCAATCGTTTGCGAAAGCCGGATGCTTATTTATAATGATTCTAAGTTAATGGGTTGATAATGATTTATATAGGCATTGATTTTTCTTTATGGTTTTTAACCGGACAGCACAAATAGTTATAAATTTGCCGCGCCTGATGTGATTCAGGACAGGATAAATCATTTATCCGGCTTTACTAACAACGCTTAAATCACTGATAATTTTACTCAGATGCACAAAATAGAAGTTCACCCGATTCTCGAGATCAAAGAATCAGAAAAAATAACTTTCACCTTTGAAGGGAAACAAATCACCGGGGAAAAGGGATTTACCATTGCTGCCGCGCTTCATCAGGCCGGATATCCGGTGCACAGTCACAGCCTGAAGAACCGGGAGAGAAGTCTGGAGTGCGGCATCGGCAAATGCGGTGCCTGCGAGATGCTGGTTGACGGACAGATCCGTAGGATTTGTATTACCCTGGTCGATCATGTAAAACAGGTAAGCGAAATCCCCCATGATTTCAGTCCTGCCATGGTGGAGCCGGATAAGAAAAACCCGACCCGGGTATTCAAAACCGTTGTTGCCATCATTGGTGCAGGGCCTGCCGGACTTGCCGCCCGCGAAGAGCTGAACAGACACGGGGTGGACAATATCGTTATCGATAACAACGACAGAATAGGCGGACAGTTTCTGATGCAGACCCACCAATTCTTCTTTTTTGAGAAGGAAAAAAAGTTCGGCGGCATGCGCGGGTTCGATATTGCCCAAACCCTTGCCGGAGAAGATCATTCGGGTATTTTCCTGAATTCCACCGTCTGGGACCTGCTCGAAGGGAAACGCATCGCGGTGAAAAACATCAAAACGGATGAAATCTATTATGTCGACGCTGAATATATGGTTGTTGCCAGCGGCGCCGTCCCGTTTATGCCTGCCTTTGAGAATGACGATTTACCGGGTGTATACACCGCCGCGGTCGTGCAGAAGATGATGAACACCGAGTTTACCCTTCTGGGGAAGAATATTCTTACTGTGGGCGCAGGAAATATCGGCTATCTTACTTCCTATCAGTTGATGCAGGCTGGCGCCAATGTTAAGGCCATTATTGAAGCGCAGCCTTTCGAAGGCGGGTTTCCTGTTCAGGCAAACAGGGTGCGCCGGCTGGGCATTCCGGTGATCTTGTCGCATATTCTGCTTAAAGCCATCCCCAACGAAAACCATGACGGAATTACCGGTGCGGTGGTTGCCGAATGTAAGGACTTTCAGCCTGTTCCGGGAACCGAAAAAGTGATAGAAGGCATTGATGCCATCAATATCTGCACCGGTCTGGTGCCCGACGATCAACTGCTGATCAAGGGCAATGAGGTTTTTGGCAGGGCCTGCTTTGGCGCGGGGGATGCCATTCGCATCGGAGAAGGGACCAGCGCCGTGCTCCGGGGCAAACAGGTGGCCTTTGAAATCATGAATGAGATTGGAACCAGGTTCAGTTACGATGAGTTTCTTAATATTTCCAAAGAGTATATCGATTCGCAGCAGCATCCGGTAAGGGTGATTGAAAAGCCTTTTGAACCGTCGCCTGAACGCCTGGCAGCCAAGCCTTTTGTACAGATCGACTGCCTTTACGGGTTTGCCTGCAATCCCTGCGAATTTGCCTGTCCGCATGGCGCCATCACCAAAACCTCCACCAGCACTGTTCCGAAGATTGACTTTGACAAGTGCATAGGCTGTATGGATTGTGTTTATCAGTGTCCCGGCCTGGCCATTTTCGGCTATAATACCGCCAAGGATTGGTTGTTTCTGCCCATTGAGTATCATGCGGAGGAGAAATCTGAAGTATTTCTTGTGGACAATAACGGGAAAATTCTGGGCGAAGGAATCATTGAAAAGATATTGAAGAAGCCAAACAAGACCAACATCGCCCGGGTGAAGGCTACTACCATTCACGGAAGTGAACTGACCGGTGTCAGGGGATTTATCGTTAAGAAGAAATATCCTGAACCTGTGAGCATGACCCCGGTTGAATACAGGAAAGAGGAGGAGATGTATGTTTGTCACTGCGATGACGTTACCCTTGGCGAAATCCTCGAAACCATCGGCGACCGTAAGTTTATCTCGGTGGATGAGGTGAAGCACACCACCCGGCTGGGTATGGGGGCGTGCCGCGGGAAACGGTGCATACGGAGGCTGAAGCAAACGCTCAGGAATTATGATATTTCCATCGTTGGCGACGCTACTCCCCGCGGGCCATTATCGAACCAACTCTCGATGGGTGAGCTCTATCCGCGGGATGTTCATGAAGAGGTGTTTATCAGCGGTAACGGAAAAAAACCGAAGAATGTCAAAGTTAAATCGCTTGTCGCCGGGGGCGGGATCGGCGGATCAGCCCTTTTCAGGTACCTGGCTGAAGCCGGTGAGCAACCGGTGCTGGTCAATTCGGGCAGAGGGGCGTCGTGGCGGAATATTGCCGGCGGACGGCCGGCATTCAGTCTTCCCGAAATTGCTGACATCGCCCGGCATAACCTCGAAATCTTCAAAGATCTCCAGAAGATCCATGATGTGAATTTCAGGCAGATCAATTATGTGAATTTTGCCCATGACGAGGCAACCTTTACAGCCCTTGAATCGGCGCGCGCTTGGTCCGACGCATACATGGTTGAGCCAAAAGACTATGCAAAGGAGATCTCTTCTTTCATCAACCCGGGACTTGATACTTACATAGGAGCACAGATTACACGCGATTGCTGGCAGGCCACCCCCGGCCGCGTGATTGACCTGATCCGCCGGATCGGCATCCGCAATGGCGGCACCGTGAAGGAAGACTGCAGACTGATCGCGGTGCACAGGGACGGAGGCACCTATAAAGTGCTGGTTCAGGATCATGACAAACAATACATTGAATATCATACGGAGGTTTTTGTCAACGCCCTTGGCCCCGAGGCGGCTAAGTTTGCCAATATGCTGGGCATTGAAACGGGCCTTTATCCCGTGAAACATCAGGCCTTTATCACCCGCAGGCTCCCCATGATGGGGCTTCATGGAAGTCCCCTGGATATGATCATCGACCGCAGAAAGTACAAGGGATTTGTCGCGGTATATGGTCAGCAGCTGGCCGAAACCGGTCAGATAATCGGTTGCGCCTCGCCTGCAGTTGACCCGATGGAAACAGACAAGAATCTGAAGATCAATTCGCAACAATTCCTTGAAATTGCCTCGGAGGTATTTGTCAATTGGTTCCCCAACCTCGCATCGGTCGGTTTCCAGGCAGTCTGGGCCGGTTATTATGTTGAACCTCGCATGATTATTGATCCGGAGCTTGGCTTGTTTGTCGGATTAAGGGGGCAGGGTTTCATGCTGGGACAATACCTTGCCAAAATTTATGTGGATAAACTATTGGGGAGGCCGGTGCCTGATTATATGAAGCGGCTTGCCATGACCGGCGACGGCTTACCGGAGAAGGCCTTTAAGTAGCAACAGGATTCGCTTACGATCCGGTTTTACCGGGGAGTTGGTTGCGGCTGAGGAAGATAGCCTGGATTTTTTATTTGGTTATCATAATTTTAATTTCTACTTTTGCACCCCTTAAACCTGAAACAATTTTAGCAGTGGATTACCTGAAACAATTTGTAATTCCATTTGTCGGGTTAAATGCCGGGAATCACAGGTTTAGCTACGTCATTGACGATAAGTTCTTTGGATCGTTCGACTACGGGGAGATCAGGGAAGCCAGTGTTCAGGTGGACCTTGAGCTGAATAAAATGGAGCGGATGCTTGTCCTCAATTTTCAGATGAAAGGGACCATCAGGGTGACATGCAGTCGTTGTCTTGATGAATTTGATCTGCCTGTGGAGGGTAAGGAAGAATACTTTATCAGGTTTGGTCAGGCCTACTCGGAAGAATATGACAATGTGCTCATCATTCCTGAAAATGAGACGCATATTGATATCTCGTCGCTGATCTTTGATTACCTTCATCTGATGGTTCCATACAGGGTGGTGCACCCCGAAAACGAACAGGGGGAGAGTACCTGTAATCCTGAAATACTGAAAAGGCTGAACGAGCTATCATCCCATGGCGAACCGGATAGCCCCTGGGATAAGTTGAAAGACTTGAATTTTGAATAAATAATAACACTTAAAAAAAACCGAAATGCCAAATCCAAAACATAGGTTTTCAAAAACCAGGACAGCAAAGAGAAGGACGCATTACAAAGCAGTTGCTCCTACGATTACCATTTGTTCAAATTGCGGAGCCTCTGTGCTGTACCATCGTGTTTGCGGCGAGTGCGGATATTATAAAGGTAAGCTTGCTATTGAGAAAGCAGCCACAGCTTAAGTTTCTGCCTCTTGCAGTCACGCTTTTCTAACCAAAACAAAGTCAGATGAAAATCGGACTCGATGTTATGGGCGGTGATTTCGCCCCGGTTGCTACTGTTGCCGGAGCATTACTTGCCCTGAAAGAATTATCGCCGTCTGATCGAATTGTGCTGATCGGGGAAACCGCAATTATTTTGGGTGAACTCGAAAAGCACCATGCAGATCCGGCGCTTTTCGACATCGTTCATGCGCATGATGTTATTGGCATGGGAGAACATCCCACGCATGCCATTGTGCGTAAGCCGGAATCAAGCATCAGTATCGGGTTTAAAGAGCTTAAGCACAAGCGGATTGATGCTTTTGCAAGTGCCGGCAGCAGCGGGGCTATGCTTGTAGGTGCCATCTACAGCGTTAACAACATCCAGGGCGTGATCCGTCCCTGCACTTCCACTGTTTTGCCACAGGAGAACGGAGGCCTCAGCCTCCTGCTCGACATTGGCACAAATCCCGACGCCAAGCCGGATGTAATGTATCAGTTTGGTTTGCTCGGAAGCATTATGGCCAGAAATGTATATAAGATCAATAATCCCAGGGTTGCCCTGCTGAATATAGGTCATGAGGAAGGTAAGGGTAATCTGTTGAGCCAGGCAACCTATCAGCTGATGAAGGAGGGCAAAGACTTTTACTTTACCGGAAATATTGAAAGCAGGGATCTCTTCAAATCCAAGGCAGATGTGATAGTCTGTGATGGCTTCACCGGTAATATACTGCTGAAAAACATCGAAGGAATGTTCCGGATGATGATGAAACGTGGTATTATTGATGATTTCTTCGCCCGTTTCAATTATGAAAATTACGGCGGAACGCCGGTACTTGGGATCAATTCAACAGTAATTGTCGGGCACGGTATTTCGAATGATGTCGCCATCAAAAACATGTTGTTGCTTGCCCGGGATGTTTACCATGCCAGGCTTTCACAAAAAATCAAGCGGGCGCTTTCCAGGGTAACTGTTGTTGTTAGAGATTAAATTATTATTTAACTGAGCTGCCGATGACTAAAATAAGAGCTGCGATTACCGGAGTGGGTGGTTACGTTCCTGATTATATCCTGACAAATGATGAACTCAGCCGGATGGTTGACACCTCCGACGAGTGGATCATGACCCGCATAGGCATCAAAGAGCGCCGGATACTGAAGGGTGAAGGTAAAGGCACTTCAGATATGGGCGCAGAAGCTGTGAAGGAATTGCTCCGCAAAACCAACACAAAACCCGAAGAAGTCGATATGCTTATCTGTGGTGTGGTTACACCCGACATGTTGTTTCCTGCCACTGCAAATATTATCGCCGACAAGACCGATATCCGGAATGCCTTCGGATATGACATGAATGCCGGTTGCTCCAGTTTTCTTTACGCACTGACTGCCGCTTCAAAGTTTGTTGAATCGGGCTCTCATAAAAAAGTTATTGTGGTTGGCGCCGACAAGATGTCGTCAATTGTGGATTACACCGACCGGGCCACCTGTCCGATATTCGGCGATGGCGCCGCAGCGGTTCTGCTTGAGCCGGTTGAGGAAGAATTCGGCCTGATGGACGCCATGTTGCAGAGCGACGGTGTTGGCCGCATTCATCTACACCAGAAGGCCGGCGGATCGGTTAAACCGCCCACCCACGAAACCATCGATGCCCGCGAGCATTACATCTATCAGGAAGGACAGCCTGTCTTTAAATGGGCTGTTTCCAAAATGGCAGATGTGTCGGTGGATATGATGAAAAAGCATGGCATTACTGCTGAAACCCTTAACTGGCTGGTGCCCCATCAGGCAAATATGCGCATCATCGAGGCTACGGCCCAACGCATGGGCATCAAAAGGGAGCAGGTAATGATCAATATTCAACGATACGGCAACACCACTTCGGCTACCCTGCCGCTCTGCCTGTGGGAATGGGAAAATCAGCTCAGAAGGGGAGATAACATTATCCTGGCAGCCTTTGGCGCAGGGTTTACCTGGGGCGCCGTCTACCTGAAATGGGCCTACGACGGCGATAAGGTGGTCAAATAGCCGGATTTTTCCGGAATCTATCTGAAAATTTACCGGGCCTGTAATTCGTTACAGGCTTTTTTATACCTTTAATTCAGCCTGGGTATACCCCCATATCAATTCCGGTGTTTCACAGATTCTCCGTTATGCGTTCCCGAATGGAAATTGTACGTTTTACTTCCGGTCAGCTTGAGTATACCGCCCTTTCGCGCCGGATCAGGTATCAGGTTTTTGTTAAGGAGCAGCAGGTGCCCGAGGCGCTTGAATACGATGAATTTGAAGACGCCAGCCTGCATTACCTGGTTTTTGCTGACGGCAAGGCAATAGCTACCTGTCGGCGACGCGAAACGTCAAAAGGCATAAAACTGGAGCGTTTTGCCGTGATCGGGGAAGCCCGGGGCCTGGGCGCCGGTGAATTGATGGTAAGGCATCTGCTTCAGGAAGTTTTACCACTCAACAGGCCCGTATACCTGCATGCGCAGGTGCAGGTGGCCGGTTTCTATTCAAAATATGGTTTTGTTACAAACGGGCCGCGCTTTGAAGAAGCTGGGATAGATCATTATCTGATGATTTACAAAAAGGAAGAGACTGCCTGAACGGTATATCCCCATATACAGCTGAATGCGGTTCAGGGTTTCATACAATCCCGGCTTCCGACCAGCTTCCGGTGTGATACCTGCTCACCGACCTGATGCCGCACTTTTTGAGTACCTCCTCGGCCAGCCCGAACATCAGACTGAGTTCGGAAGGCTGATGCGCATCGCTGCTGATGGTAACCGGGATATTCCTTTCGCGGATGATGCGCAGAATGGTTTCGCCGGGGAACAGGCTGTCGCTGCGGCCTTTGTAAATCCCGCGGGTATTTACTTCAACAATCACTTCTTTTTCGGCAATCAGCGCCAGGGTTTCATTCACCAGGCCGGCGTACCATTTTTCATCCTCTCTGAACCAGCGGCCCTGGTTGTGCATCTTGATTTTGTCCAGGTGCCCTATGATCGCAAAAGATTCATTTTCCAGCATATCATTGATCTGGTGCCAGTAAGCGGTCACGGCCTTCCGGATATCGTCGTTATAAAACTGCTTAAGCCCTTCATCGTAGATTTCACGCTTTGGCCCGTCGATAAACCACAGATTGTCGGGGTAACTGCTCCCTACCAGATGAACGCTTCCGATGATGTAGTCAAGGCCGAGCGATTGTTTCAGCTTTTCAAATCCTGTGCTGAGATTCGGAATATAATCGGCTTCGAGCGCCAGCAGCACCTCGATCCGGTCACTGTATGTTTCGCGCAGTTTCCTGATTTCCGAAGTGTAGGTATCTTCGGATCCCGGTTTAAGCGCAAAAGTATTTTCGAAGGGCAACACGGAATGTTCAGAAAATCCAAGCGTGGAAAATCCCTGCCTAATGGCTTCTTCGATATACTCAAGCGGGGCTGATGAACCGTCAGAGTAATGGGTGTGGGTGTGGTAGTTGTGTAAGGTGTTCATGTGTTCATGTGTTCATGTGCGTAGCGAAACAGAGTCCCTCAACTGCGGGGTTCGGGTGTTTATGTGTTCAAGTGCTTCGGAATGTTGCAATGTGAAAATGTGAAAATATGGAAATGCAGTCTGGTTGTGACCTAATCCCGGCAAAGTTGCCGGAACGATAATTTGTGACCTATTGTGACCTACTGTGTCTATTGTGGTTCAATAAGAAACCATTCAATTGCTGAGGCACGCGTCGGAGCCTGGCCTTTTTTTGCCGGAAGACACCCGCTTACCGGGGTTAAAGTTTTTCAGTTTGCACCTGGAACAAGGGGTGGCCGGCATCTACCACCAGGTAAACCTTATCGCCCCGCCTGAGGGTTCCGGAAACTGCCACAGAGCAATGATCGCCTTTAACCGCCTGTCCAACGGGCTTCAGTTCCACCCTGATCTCATCCGCTTTTCCTTCGTAAGCGCCTGTAGTTGGTCCTGTCACCAGGAAACTGTCCCCCGCGCTCAGCGAATGGGTTTCAATCTTGATTTCCGCCACATTCAGCTTTGCAAAGAAATTGACAACCTTTCCGATATAAACCTTTTTATGTGTGGCCTGCGAGCCGTAGCGTTCCGACCACTCTCCGGTTTTTTCGCCCAGGTAGTAGCCGCTCCAGAAGCCACGGTTGTAAACCTTGTTTACTTCAGCAGTCCACTTTTCAATGTTTTCGCGGGTGTATTGCCTGTTTTTCCATGCCTCTACCGCCTCGTGGTAGGTCCGGGTGACGGTTTTCACATATTCGGCTGAGCGGCCTCGGCCTTCTATCTTCAGCACGGTTACCCCGGCATCGAGCAAACGGTCGAGGATGGGCAGGGTCATCAGGTCTTTCGGGGACATGATGTATTTATTGTCAATTTCCAGCTCTATCTGGTCATCAACATCCTTAACATGGTAAGCCCTGCGGCAGGGTTGCATGCAGGCGCCCCGGTTGGCCGATGCGTTGAAATTATCGAGGCTGATGTAACATTTTCCCGAGACCGCCATACACAACGCCCCGTGAACAAATACCTCAATCTGAACCAGTTTCCCTTTCGGCCCCGTAATCCGCTCTTCGCGGATGGCTCTGGTAATGCCTTCCATTTGTCCTATATTCAGCTCCCTGGCCAGTACCATCACATCGGCATATTTTGCATAGAATTTCACCGCTTCTATATTGGTGATGTTGCATTGCGTGGAGATATGAATTTCAACCCCCCGGCTCCGGGCGTATTCAAGCACCGAAAGGTCGGAAGCTATGATCGCACTGACGCCGCTGTCTTTGGCCAGGTCCACCATTTCGCGCATCAGGGGCAATTCCTCATCGTAAATAATGGTATTAAGGGTAAGGTAGGATTTCACCCCATGCTCACGGCAGATTTCAGTGATACGGCGGATATCGTCGGGCGAAAAATTGCTTGAAGAGCGTGCGCGCATATTCAGTTGCCCCGCCCCGAAATATACCGACCCGGCTCCGCCCTGAATGGCTGCCATCAGCGCATCAAACGACCCGGCCGGCGACATGATCTCTATTTCCTGCATCCGGATTTTTTTTGCAAAGGTAGTTTAAATCCATATCTGACAGAAGGTTTCCATGCACCGGTGACCTGAAGGTACTACGTTCATTGATGCGTAACTGGCAGGAAGCGGATGTCCGGACATACCCGGGGAGCCCTTTCCGGATAAAGATCCTTAGCTGATAACGGGTTCAGACAGCGAATAAAAAGCTTAATTAGTCCATTGAAAAGTTGGTCGGATTGAAATATCAAAAAAAGTCCTATAATTGCACGACGACACACTTACTTTTCAGCTTTAGGTACATTAACTATTACTATCCGGGGTCAGTGGCTGAATGAATTGATGCTGATCCGGCACTAAACCAGCTAAGAGACGAATTTTAATGGACAATCCCCTTGTTTCTACTGATGTACCGGCAGAGGAGTTCGCCGCAATCCAATCGCTTGCAGGTATATTGAAATTCAGGAATTTTTTCCTTTTTACTGCCGATCGTTCGGGACCTGCCGTCAGCATCAGGGAGCTGCTTTTTCAGCACCCCGGCGGGCCAGCTACCCTGGTACCGGATTACGGGAGTTTGTCGAAGGCTGTTTTTGATGCCCTGCATGGTCCGGTAATCAATGGAAATAAATCGGTATCCGGAAGCCTGACCGGACATTTCAGGCTGCCTTTTTGCGATAGCGTTTACACAGCATTGATTTATCCCCTCGAAGAGCAGACATCACTGCTGTTTTTATGTGAAGACGGGGAGCATGGAGTGCACGGAGAGGCTCTTCAACTGCTTATTTCCGTGTGCCGGATGGTATCGGTATCGGTACGAAACAGGATCAGCAATTCCGCCCTGCTTTTCGAAAAAACAAAGTACAAGCATCTGTTTGCATCGGCCCCGGAAGCAATCGCGATGGTCGACGGTGAAAACAGGATACTTGATGTCAATCCTGAATTTGAACGCCTGTTTCAGTATAAGGGACAGGAAGTCATGGGGAAAAAACTTGATGAGTTGATCTCGCCCGGCCTGATGCTGGACGAAGCACTGGAACTGACACGCTCCAACTGGGAAGGCCGTAAGGTTATGGTGGAAAGTAAAAGGATGAAAAAGGATGGCTCCTGGATTGATGTATCCATCATGGGGGTTCCATTCAACAATAATTATGGCCATCAACGGATATTTGGCATATACAGGGACATCAGCGAACGGGTTCAAAGTGAGGAACAGTTGAGAAACAGGGCTGAATTTATCGAATACATCAGTCGTATCTCTTCGGAACTGATCAATACAGATATATTAAATATTGATGCGATTATTGAAAAGGCGCTCGAAAGGGTCGCCCGGTTCAACAAGGCAGAACGCGCATATCTGGTCGGCCTTTCGGCAGACGAATCACACATTTGTATCACCCATGAGTGGGATGATGATATCAGGCAGTCACACCGTTCAGGGCAATCTTCCATATCAGTCAGGGATATTCAGGAGTATTTTCTGAGGTTAAGATCCGGCGAGACTTTTCAACTCAGAAGAGATGAGGCCGGTATTGTTGAAGGAACGGAAGAACTCCCTTTCTTTTTCGATTTGCTGAACATTGAATCCATGATCAATATTCCGCTTTTTGTAGGCAGGGAGTTTATGGGCTACATCGGTTTTGACATGTACAGCAGGCCTTATCACTGGGATGAGCAGAGTGTGAATATATTCAGCTTAACCGGTCAGATTCTGGTGAATGCGCTGTCGAGGAAACGGACCGAAGAGAAACTGAAAAAGGCGCTGATGAGCGCGGAGGCTTCGGATAAGCTGAAATCGGCTTTTCTGGCCGGCATATCCCATGAGGTAAGGACCCCGATGAACCATATCATGGGATTTACTGATGTCATCAACGAGGGAGATCCCGATCCTGATGAACGCAGGGAATACCTGCAGATTATGAAAAACAGCGGCACACATCTGCTCAGGCTGATTGATGATGTAATTGAACTTGCCATGATTGATTCCGGCCAGGTTCATTTAAGGGAAAACATTTGTGAGCTGGGCCGCTTTATGCAGTCCCTGAAGGCTGAGTTCGAGAATATCCGCACCTCAATGGGCAAAGTAACTGTTGAACTGAAACTTGAAACGCCTGATCAGTATCAGGATCTTGTTGTTCAGACTGATGAATTCAAAGTCAGGCAGATCCTCTGGAATCTTTTGTCGAATGCAATCAAATTTACGCCTGTTGGTACGGTAACTTTTGGATTCAACATTACAAATGATAAAAAGCGTATCGAATTCTTCGTAAAAGATACCGGGATAGGCATAGATGCCGAATTCCATAAAGTGATATTTGAGCGTTTCCACCGTCTGGATTCCGGGATTTCGCGCCAGTATGGCGGTGTGGGACTGGGCCTGCCGATCAGCCAGGGACTTGCGTCTCTCTTTGGTGAGCGGATAAAGATAGACTCAGTGCCAGGTCAGGGAACTACATTCTTTTTCAGAATTCCGCTGAAATTATATAAACCAGCGGGCACCGGCTGTGTTTCCGTGAATGAGATCCGAAAGGTCTATAACTGGAAAGGCAAGACCATACTTATGGTTGAAGATGATCCGGTAAATATGCGTTTTCTGACGGTTTTGCTCACCCGTACGGAAGCAGACCTGCTCTATGCCTCAGATGGCAGGGAGGCCGTTGAAATGATCGAAGGTAATGAAGTGGATCTTGTGCTGATGGACATGCAACTCCCGGTGATGAATGGTTACGAAGCCACGCGAAGGATCAGGGAGATAAGACCGGCTTTACCTGTAATCGCGCAAACAGCCAATGTACTTGCTGAAGACAGGGACGAATGTTTGGAAGCCGGCTGTAATGATTACATCCCCAAGCCCATTGATAAAAATGTGCTGTACCGGAAAGTGAACTGCCTGTTGTTCAAACCGGACGTTGAATCAGCGGATTAATCCGGCTCAGTTGTCGCTGGCAAACCACTCTGCGTAAGAAGTCACCGTTTCGCGCAACTTAAGACTGTGCAGTTTTACATGCCCGGGCAACGCGTTTTTCAGTCTGTCAGCAAAATCCGATAACAGATTTTCGCTGGTAGGCTGATAATCAACCAGTATCAGTCTGCCGACAAAATCCTTCATTCCGCTGAATTCTTCAGGGGCTGTAGCCCTGTGAAGCACCAGGGAATGGTCAAACTCATCCACAATTTTTCCACGGACAATCTCTTTAAGTTGCCTGAAATCCATGACCATACCATAGTGGGGCGAAGCCGTGTCCCTGATCGGTTCTCCCTTTATAGTTACATACAACTCATAGGAATGACCGTGAATATGGCGGCATGGCCCGTCATAGCCGGGCAGGGCATGTGCCATCTCGAATTTGAACTCTTTAGTCAGGCGGATAACAGACATGGCTGAAGCAACTTATTTGATGATTTTTGCATAGGCCGGCAACTTGCCGGGCTCCTCTATTGCTATGAAATATACCCCGCGGTTAAGCATCGAAGTGTTGACATTTACGGTGAATCCGTCAGCGGTATAATCTGTAGTATATTGTTTACCGGTGATATCCGTGAGGGTAACAGTAATGAACTGAGGCTGGTAAAATCCATTGTGGTCAACAACGCAGAAATTCTCAGCCGGTAACGGATATACCCTGATTTGCCGGTTTATTTTATCAGCATAGATTCCGGTTGGGTCACCCCAGATCTGCAGGGCAAATTCAGGGTGATCTATAAACGGGTTGCGGTTCTGCTGGTAAGCATAAACGGCATTGTTTCTCTCCGTTTCTTTGGTACTCACCGGATCGTTCTGGTGCCATTCCAGCATCATGGCCAGCGCCCAGGGTCTGAGCTGCGCCCCTATGGTCATATCGCTGCCGGGCCAGTTGCTGTCCTCGTTGTAATAACGCACCGACATATAGAAATAGGTTCTGGCAAAGTCCCCTTTATATTCATTGATGGGCTCGAAAACCACCCCTGAATATCCCGGATAGGAGCAATTACCAAGTTTACTTCCGTTACCTGATGTATATGTCGGCGATGAAACAGTGCCGAAGGGATAATTGCTGCGTTTGTTGTTAACCCAGCCATCGGTCGGATAGAGATGAAACAGGTCAGAGTTCATCGGCGGCTGATCATTGAACCAGCTCTTTGGCCAGGAATGTTCACGGTTGTAGCAGTCGCACTCGCTGTTGTAATTTCCGCACTGATCAGCGCCAAAGGTCCACGAGCAATTGGAATACATGTCCCATACTTTCCCGTTGGGCAGGTCGTCTGTAGTCTGGAAAGCGGTCCACAGCCCGGAATAGCTGATTACATTGTGATTGTCAATTATATTGTGTAACGCAGCCTGAAGCGCTGTGCCGGATAACCCGGATACACTGTTGTAGTAACCTGCCGGAGGCTGGGCAACAGCGGCGCCAAACAGGGGAAGCAGAAGAATGAAAAGAGTTTTTTTCATGAAGTTCAGAATAATAAGAGAATAAGCACGCGCAACGAAAGGATCATAATTACTGCACCAGAGGCTAAAACCATGTACCTTACACCGGGTCTCAGCCCTTTCCTGGAGCCCAACCTTAAACCGGCATAAGATCCGGGCAATGAAATCAGGAAAAATACGGCCAATGCTGCATAACTGACGGCAATACCCAGTCCGGCTCCCGCTCCGGCCAGAAAAACGCTGAAACTTCCTGCAACCGACCAAAGCAAAAGTGTGGTGAAATTATCAACCAGTATTATCTTCTCTTCAGGGTTAAAGCGGAAAGTTTCCATGGAGATTTTCAGCCCTGTAATAAAAATCAGGATCAGGCCGAAAATGATCTTGTTGTCATTGATCAGCGGACTGATGGCTGCTCCGGCAAAAAAACCGGCCATCATTACCAGTGACCTCACCAGAGCCAGCACAACAGGCATTGCTGCAGGTAAAGGCTCGTTAAGTTTCCTGTGCAACGCACCGGTATACCACGATCCTGCAAAGCCTTCTGCAGATAATGCTGTAACGAGAATAAATATTTCTGCCTGTGTCAAAATGACCCTGATTTGAGCCTGCAAAAGTAATAAAAAATGGGTCAGGTCTGAGGACGGCCGGCAATCTCATTGTTTCAGATTATCAGCGGTATAGTTCCGCATGGAACCAAAGGTTTTGTGTTGAATATTTTCACAACTGTATGAAGGGAAGGTTCCTTTAAATGATTAAATTTGTTGTAGATCAATTATAAGCTATGCGAAAGACCAAGATTGTTGCAACCCTCGGGCCGGCTTCCATTGCAGAACCCGTCCTGCGCAGCCTGATGCTGGCAGGTGTAAATGTATTCAGGCTGAACTTTTCACATGGCTCACACGAGGTTCATGCTGCTTCGGTTGAAACCATTGAAAAGCTCAATGCCGAGCTCGGACTGCATGTTGCTGTGCTGGCTGATCTTTCAGGGCCCAAGATTAGGACAGGGAAGGTTGAGCATGATGCGATGGAGCTCATGGTTGGCGATGAGGTGACAATCACCTGCAAGGGGGAGCTTTGCCGCAACGGAGTGATCAGTGTGAATTACACTGATTTTGCCCGCGATGTAAGGGCGGGAGAAGATATCCTGCTTGACGACGGCAAATTGTTGCTCAGGGCGGTTGAAAGCGATGGTGAAAATCTGGTGCGGGCAAAAGTTGTTCAGGGCGGGATACTGAGTTCCCGGAAAGGGGTAAATTTACCCCGGACCAATCTCAGCCTGCCCAGCCTCTCCGAAAAGGACCTGTCGGACCTGGATTTTATTATGAAGCACAATATTCAGTGGGTGGCGCTGTCGTTTGTACGCACGGCCGCTGATATTGAGGAACTGCGCCGCAGGATTGCACTGTATCCCGAAGCCCGCTCGCTCCGGATTGTGGCAAAAATTGAAAAGCCGGAAGCCGTTGAGCATGCTGAGGCAATAATCCGGGCTTCCGATGCCGTTATGATCGCCCGTGGCGACCTGGGAGTGGAAATTCCCCAGGAGCAGGTTCCCATTGTGCAAAAGAAGTTCGTACGCATGTGCATTGCCGCCTCTAAGCCCGTTATAATTGCCACACAGATGATGGAAGGCATGATCAGCAGCCTGCGTCCCACCAGGGCCGAAGTCAGCGATGTTGCCAATTCGGTACTCGACGGTGCCGATGCGCTGATGCTCAGCGGGGAGACCTCCGTGGGCAAATATCCTGTTCAGACCGTGGAAACCATGAACAGGATCATTTCTGATGTGGAATCCGGTGAAATGTATTTCCCTGAAATAAAATATGAAGAAGCACCACCTGAGCGCAGGATCTCGGATGCGGTTATTATGGCGGCTGCTGATCTTGCCGGGAAAGTAAACGCCAGGGCCCTCATAGCCATGACGCACACCGGATACTCTGCTTTCAGGCTTGCCAGCCATCGCAAGGGCGCAGGCATATATATCTTTTCGAATAACCGCCGGTTGCTTTGCGCCCTCAGCCTGGTCTGGGGTATAGAGGGACTTTACATTGAGAAATTTACCAATACCGATGCCGCCATGCTTGATATGCGGAAAGCGCTGATTGCAAGAGGCTGTATTACACAGGGCAATTACATTATTTATGTCTCAAGTATCCCTATCGGAACGCCCGGAAAAACCAATATGCTGAAGCTCAGCATTGTCTGATGACTACTTAACGGCACAGGCGATGGAGGCTACACTGATGCTGATACCCGGCACCTGCATCAGGGTATGCCCGGCCGCTTCAAGGGTCGAACCCGTCGTAATCACATCATCAACCAGTAACACATGTTTGCCTGCCTGTCTGCCTGCATCTGTAAGCCTGAAAATCTCCTTCACATTCTCCCACCGCCTGAATCTCGATTTCCTGGTCTGGGTTTCAGATGCATGTGAGCGGATCAGGGTGCTGGTATCCAGCTCAATCTCCATTGATGTGGCCAGGCCGCGCGCGAACCATTCAGCCTGATTGTACCCCCTTTTTTGCAGCTTTCGCGGATGCAAAGGCACCGGAATTACAGCAGAAATCCCTCCGAAAAGCGGTGATTTTATCAATTCATTGCCATAAAGTTTCCCGATGTATTCACCGATTTCTTTAAATCCCTTATACTTAAACTGATGCACCAGGTGCTGTACTTTACTCCCTTTGGTAAAATAATAACAGGAAGCCGCTGAAGTAAAATTGATCTTTCCCCAGAATTGCCTGGCCACAGGATTGTCATCCATCAGGTGAAAATTCGTTTTTGGCAGATGATAAAGGCAGGAAAAGCAAAGGATGTTTTCCTTTTTGTAAAGTATATTTCCGCATGCCGGACAAACCCGGGGATAAATGAGGGAAATAAGGTCTTCGGCAAAACTGGTTATGATTTTCATCTGTATAATGTTTTATGTATAGCGAATAGAAACCCGGCAAAAGCTATAAACGGCTTGTAAGGGCAAGGCCCGGTATTCAATGATATTGGTGCAATTCTTCAGTTTTTCAGGACTAACTTTCTCTGCTTATGCAGATGGGGTCTGGTTGAGATAAACGATTGATAATTTTCAGTATTTATGATGAATGATCATCTGACTTATGGTATTGTCAATGGTTTGCAATTTCTGAGAAATTTGCGGAATGCAATTTCTTCGTGGCTGCAATCAATTGACTAATGGCATATATATAACAGAAGGTTAAAAATAATGAAATTATGGCAAAACCGGATGCCTGTGCATAAAAATAATTCATAAAAAAAAGGCTTCCGGTCCGGAAGCCTTTCAACTATTTCTTTTTCAGATCAGAAGAACATCAAACGATTGTCTTCTATTTCTGCCTTACGTTTCAAAGCTTCAGTGGCTTCACGCTGGGCGCGGGTACGGAAAGCATTCTGCAGCATGCGTTTTTCTGTGGTAAAATCGTCTTTGGGCGGGGCGGGGACCAGTTCGTCGTTCACGATAATAAATACGGCCTGGTTTCCTTTCACCGGTTTCGACATCTGACCTGCATCCAGGGTGAAGAGCACACCGATTACTTCATCTTCCTTTCCATAACCGGGAAGGTTTGAGGCGGCAAAGGCGATTTCGTTGGTATCGGCTTTCATCCCGAGTGCACGGTAGCCTTTGTCAAGGTCGGCAAGGGTCTTGATCTCTTTGTTGATCTCAGCGATCAATGTCTCCGCTTTCTTATCCCGTTTTACAAGGGGTTCAATAAATTCCCTGAGTTGCTCAAGTGTCGGTGCGCCCTTTTCACGGATTTCTTTCAGGTTGGCAACGAGGTATCTGCCCTCAAGGTCGAAAACGGGTGAGATGTCACCAATCTCCCTTTTGCTGTCGAATGACCACCTGACCACTTCACGGGCCTGCTGTATGCCGGGGATGGAGTTCTGATCCTTGCTGATGCGTTCGGCCAGGCGTTTGGTGTAGCCTTTTTCCTCAAGCAGCTTGTTGAATCCTTCGGCATCCTTTGATTCGATGGCAAATTGACTGGCCTGGGTATATACATCCTGCATGGTCTTTGAGCTGGGTTCAATGGCCAGTTTTACCATGGCAACACGCACTTTTTTCACCGGAGCCGTCTTGCCGGTAATTTTAATCACATGATAGCCAAACTGTGTCTCGACTACGGTGATGTCACCGGTTTTTCCGTTCAGCACGGCATTGTTGAATGCAGGAACCATGGCGCCATCAGCAAACCAGTTCAGGTCACCTTTTGTCTTTGCGGCGGTCTGGTCGTCATTCATGGTTTCGGCCAGTTCATCAAATTTGGCGGCACTTGCCTTCACCACATTCAGGATGCTGTCGGCTTTGGCTTTAGCCTGTTCTTTTGTTAAGGTTGTCGCCGGATTTACGTTGGTTCCTTTGTAGGTAACCAGGATATGGCTGGCCTTCAATGAGTCGGGGCGCGACTGTACATCTACCAGTCTTGCCATGCTATAGACATTGTTTTCGATGTACGGGCCGAATGTTGTACCAACCGGTGAATTAAACATCAGGGAGTCAAGCTGATAGGGTAAGGATCCCTTTTTCATCCAGGTACTGTCGTAACGCTCATCGGAAGTCGCGTTCACAAACGAAACCACATTTTCGGTTGTGGTAAATTCATCGTAAAGCTTTCTGGCCTGCTCGGTAATCTTGTCGCGGTCTTCCTGTGAAGGCAGGATCTCAAAGGCTACATATTCAATATCCCTTGATGCCTCCTGCTGGTATTTGTGTTTATTTTCCTTGTAAAATTTCTCAAAATCTGCGTCTGTAACTGTTACCACGCTGTCGGCAATACTGGTGTAAGAAGCGCCGTAGTAGCGGGCCCTGGCTTTGGTGTTGCGTGCATCATAGTCGCGTTTGGCAAAAGCGGCGGGTACATAAAACCCTCTTGCAATCAGGTTGCGGTATTTGGTATTCAGCCGGTCTTCCTTGATGGCTTTTTCGATGGTAAGATAGCGCTGTTTCATCTGCGGATCAACGTTATCGAGGTTTTGGAGGAAACTGATGACGTTGGCAGGGTCGAAAGCGCCGGTTTCGGGGTCGCGGAAACTCTGCTGAATGTAAGTATGCGGATTTTTTCCCCTGATCTGATCATCGAGTTCCTGGGTGGAAACCGTTAAACCAAGCCGGTCAACTTCTTCAAGCAGCAGGGCTTCGTTGATAACCTGCTCCCAGGTGGATTGCCTGATCTGGAACTGCTCGTCGGGCGTCAGGTTTTCATTGCCTGTATTCAGTTTCCTGGCTTCAATGTTTTCATCCACACGCTGGTTAAAATCAGTAGCCAGTATCTGCTCTCCGTTTATTTTGCCGATGGTGTTGATGCCACGCCTGGGACTGCGGTTCGACAAAAGGTCACCCAGTACAAAAGCAGCCAGCGCCACACCGATGATGATAACGAGTAATCCTGAACGTTTACGAATATCTCCGATTAAAGCCATTTTTTAAGTTTTTTGTAAGAGGGTGCAAATTTACAATAAAAGTTTAAGGATAAAAATTATTTTGTCCATTGGCTAAAATTATGTAAATAAACAGTATAGCCTTATCCGGGCTGGTAAAATCAAAAAGGGTTTCAGGAGTTATCAGGCGGGGTTAACTTTGAGCAAAACCTCTTCGATGCGGGTTTCGGAGGCACGCACAATGGTAAAGAGGAAATTGCCGGCACGGATCTCCTCGTTTTCGGCCGGGATGCTTTCGTGGTACGAAATGATAAATCCGGCAAGTGTTTCATAATCATCCGATTCCGGAAGGTCCAGCCGGTATTTCTGGTTCAGGTAATCAATCTCATGACGGCCCGAGAAGAGGTAGGTGTTCTCGTCGATCTGTTTTTCGGCCAGCTCCTCAACATCATATTCATCGTCAATTTCACCGAAAATTTCCTCGATAATATCTTCAATGGTCAGCATGCCTGCAGTACCGCCGAATTCATCCACCACAAGGGCCACACTCCTGCGCTCGCCCATAAACTTATTCAACAGGGTGCTTGCAGGCATGGTTTCCGGAACAATCATCACAGGTTTTGTGATTTCCCTTATGGATGCCGGTTTTCTGAAAAGATCATAAGAGTGGGTGTAGCCGATGATATTGTCGATGCTATCCTGGTAGATAAGCACTTTGGAGTGACCCGATTCGATAAAGAGTTCATTCAGTTTGTCAATGGATTCATTCTGGTTCAGCGCGATGATCTCATTGCGAGGGACCATGCATTCGCGCAGTTTGATATTTCCCAGATCCCTCGCATTCTGGAACATCTGTATTTCCTGATAATCGTCGCTCTCTTCCGGCTTGCTGGCAGTGGATTCGCTCAGAAAGTGGTCGAGGTCAACCACTCCGAATGCATAGTCAGGCTGGGTGATATTCACCTTGAAGAGATATTTGAGTATCAGTTCTGAAAGTCCGATAAAAAAGAAGATGACCGGATAAAAGAGAATATAGAACAGGTAAATGGGGATGGCGAAAAAGCTCAGCGTGCTGTTAGGATTGATCCTGAAAAGTACTTTTGGCAGGAACTCTGCAAACAGTAAAATAATAAGGGTGGATACAAGCGTCTGTACGATCAGCAGCAATGCATCTGCCCCGGCTACCGGAGGGAGGAGCTGCCTTATCGGTTGTTCAAGGATACGGGCAATATAGATACCATAAATTACCAGGGCAATGTTATTCCCGAGGAGTAGTGCACCGATAAAGCGTGAAGGTCTTTTAACGAATTTGGAGAGTATCCTGGCCGGAAGAAAATCCTTGGCTTTGTCGACCTCTATCTTCAGCTTGTTTGCTGTAACAAAAGCTATCTCCATACCGGAGAAGAATGCCGAAAAAAGAATTGTAATAACAACAGGAATAAGTAATTCCATTTAGTTTATCAAACAGTTTTATGCAAAGTTAATAATTATTGGAAGTATTTCCTCATCAGTCTATTGGTCTTCATTGATATACATCTCTCCCCTTGGCTTTTTGATTGTCCAGTTGTAGAATTTTTCATCCGCTTCCATGCCCTCACCATAAAGGATTTTATCAGGGGTGGTAATGGTAACCATCTTATCCGAGTTTACCCTTTTCGTATTCTGGTTCCAGATAAGATGTTCCGTATTCAGTTTTTCATTTTTAAGGTAATTGGTCACCACCACATTGCGTTGGGCTTCCATTGTTTTGGCCATTTCGTTGTTAATGCCGTAATCGGCCGTGATTTCTGTCCTGACCTTTTCAGGATTCAGCGAATCGTAAAAAATAACCCTGAAGCCCTCCGGAAACCTGATCACGGCACCTTCGGGGGATTCGTAGCGACGGAGTACGGGGGCGGTGAGGGTATATTTGATCCTGCCTTGTTCGCTTTCCGAGATGCTTACCTCCTTTGCGTACATTGTCGCGATGGTGTCAGGCTGATTGAGCCGGGCGATTTCACCAGGGTCGTTTTTACAGCCGGAAAGCGCTGCCACCAGAGTGAAAGTGACAACGCTTCCGAGCGTAATTTTAATAAGGGTGTTACCTGAAAAGGATTTCACAAATCAAGACTTATTTAGCTGCCCTGATGGTGGTGGTTTCGTTGATCCAGCATCCGACTGTATAGGAACCGCCTTCGTTCAGGTCGCGGAAGAAGAGGTCGCTGGCCGGCGGAAAATGCCTCGAGAACTGGGCGATTTTGCTGTTGGCTTCAGCCTCCACTGAGGGGTCAACGCTGCGGGCCCTTGCATATTTATCAACGGCTGCCCAGAATACGGTTTTCCCACCCATGTCATCTTCGGTACACATTGAGGAACTGGCGGCGTAGAGGTCTCCGATCAGGATGTAGGCTTTGCCGTAGTTCGGGTCAAGTTGCAGTATTTTCTGCGCGTTGGCACGGGCCTGCGAATAGTTGCGCTGGTTGAAGTTGATGTTGGCCAGCAGGTTCAGCGCCTTGATCTTGTCGGCATTGTCTTCGAAAAGATTGGCGGCCTCCTGCATATATTCCGCGGCTTTGCTGATGTTGTTCTTCTCCAGGTTCAGACTACCCATCAGGTAAGCCGACTGGGCGCTGGGCTGCAGTTTGTGCAGTTTTTCGGTAGCCTTGAAGAACAATTCCGAATCGGTGCACTTTTTGCGTTCAAGCACATTGGTGATCTTGCTCAGCAATTCAATATCATCCGGTTTCTCGGTGAATTTTTTATCATAAATACTGATCAGATCAGGGCAGGTAGCAAACGGTTCGAAGGTTGATTCGATGTTGGCCTTGATGTTTTCCCAGTTAGCCAAAGATTTTGCATTTTCTTTATTGATTTTCAAATTGTGGTCAATAATTTCGCTTATCTGGTCGTAACCATCAACAATGGCTGATTTCTCAAGCTTTTTAAGGTCTACCATAGAAATAATGGCCCTGAAATAATAGACCAGTACTGCTCCTTCCGACTTCTTCCCGGCCAGTTCTACCGACTTCTTCAGCACAGGATAAATCTGTTCTGTTTTATCTGTACGGTAAGTGAAAAGATCGATGCCTTTACGGCCGAGCACATAGCCTTCGCGGTTGAAATACCGGATACGCTGGTCATAAACCATCATCAGGGTATCGATCAGTTTTTCGCGCAAAGCAGGATCTTTGCATTCATCAACCTTAGTGCTGATGATTTTGGCACCATCGATGTAGGTATTCTGGCTGGCAACGGGGCAGTTGAAAAACACCCAGCGCCAGTGCGGCAAGGCGTCTTTATAATTTTTCTGCTTATAAAACTCCCGGTATAATGACAGGTGCATTACACAGGTGGCTGAATCAGCGCCGTATTTCGGACCGGCAGCTGTTGCCTTTTCTTCAGAATCATCATCGGTCTGCGCCCTGGATACCCCGGTAAAACCAAGGCTGATCATCAGGAGGAAGATTAATGCTTTTACACCCTTTTTCATGACATTGTAATTTTTATTGTTAATCATATTTCCTGATAATGAACCACCGTTCAAAGATGGAAAGACCCAAGGTGAAACGGACAAAGTTCTCTTTTATCAGATTTTCAGTTGTTGTACCCCTTGTCCCGATCTCCGCAGCAAGGTTTATGGTTGATCTGGTACGCGGGAGTGGTAGTCCAAGTCCAAAACTTATGCCAAACTCATCAATCCGTTGATTTCTCAGTTCCAGGAAACTGTTCGAATACCTGAAACCTGCACGGTAAGTAATACGTTGAAAATAGTTCGAAACTGTTGATACGGAAGGAGTGTACTGCCCCCCGACCGAGAACCTCATGCTGTTTTTCAATGAGTCCGGTTGATCAAAGTAACGATATTTTTCCCACAATTGCAACTGGTAATCGGCCCCGACAAGCCATTTATCGGTTTTTGCCAGCGAAAATCCGAATCCCAAATTGGCGGGAAGCAGAATATCCCCCTTCACGGAGGGTTCGTTCAGTACGGTATCAATCACATTGTCCACGCCGGTACTGGTAATGAAATAGCGGTATCCCAATCTGTTCTCGGTGGCGCTGATTTTACTGTTGGTCCCGGCGACCAATCCGGCGCCCAGCTGAATCCCGTTGCTGAAATTGTACTTGTAATACAGACCGTAGTTCAGCATCAGGTCATGTATTTTAGTGGATGTCGAGATTTTATAATTCATCCTGAATGCGGAATCAGGGAAAGTGGTCGCGCTCGATTTCTCTATCGTTCCGAAAAGATAAGTCAGGTTAAATCCGGCGCTGAGGTTGCGGGTGATTGAGATGCTGTTTCCCCAGTAAAACTTGTTGATTCCTCCGCTACCCTCGTACTCACGGGAATAACTTCCCAAAACATCGTCAACCTGCTTGTCAATCATCTGGTACCCGGTTCCGCTGTAAGGCAGCAGCCCGAGACTGCTTCTCCACCAGCGGGTAACCGGAAACCCGAACAAAAGGTATCCCAGGGAGGTAAAATTGGCTGTTTGATTCAGATTCTGCGTAATCAGTTTCGATTGCCGGGTATAAGCCCCGATGTCAAATACAAATGACAGGGTGTCAAACGAAGTGTAGGTCGCAGGGTTGGCGGTATTGACAAAGAATGGCGAACTTACCCCATAGGATATTCCGCCCATTGCCATGTTGTAAACACTGCTGTTGGGCACCAGGTCGCCAATGCCAAAGCGGGAGTATGGGGAACTGATCCGGTTCTGCCCTGAGGCCTGTACGATGCAGAGGAGTAAAACCAGTGTCTGCAGCAGTGTAATAGCGCGTTTACTTTTCAAGATTGTAGTCGAGTATTTGTTTCAATCCGGTAACCACCAGATTGGGGGTTGCAAAGATGTTATTTTTCAGTTTTTTTTCAAAATAAAACATATCCCCTCCTGAAAGAATTATTTTTAGTTGGGGATACAGATGTAAGTATTCTTCAATGATACCGTCTGTTTCAGCCCTGATGCCATTGATTACACCAGATAAAATGGATTCATCAGTTGTCCGCCCTGTCAGGTAATTGATTTCTACAGGGTTCAATAACGGTAAACGTTTTGTAAAATTATGCAGTGCCCTGAAACGGGTGGTGAGTCCCGGAGATATTGCCCCACCCTTGTATTCGCCCTGCCCGTTGATGAAATCAAAGGTTATGGCAGTGCCCATATCTATTACCAGCAGGTCGGAGCCCGGGAAAAGGTGCCTCGCCCCGGCAACCGCTGCAATCCTGTCCCTCCCGAGCGTCTCGGGTGAAAGGTAGTGGTTTGTGAATGGCAGCGGGGTGTCGTAGTCAAGGTTGATCCACCTGAAATTGCCCAGGGCCTTCATGTAAGGTCCGGGATCTCCCGCAACGGAACTGATAATGGCGCCCGACGGGATGAACTGTACCGGAAGCAGCGCCTTAAGTTTTTCAGGATCCGGGTTTTCTGCTGTTTCGAGCAAAACTAACTGCTCGTCTTCATAAACAGCCAGTTTTGCCCTGGTATTGCCAAGATCAACGATGAGTCTGAAGGAATTGTCCTGAAGGCCTGAATTCATGCTGTTTTTTTGGTGATCAGCACAATGGGTGCCGCGCTCGTCGCAAAATATGGTGACGGGTTTGCAAAATTACCTGATTTTCAGGCGAGGGAGTGATTTTTTTTTAAAATATTTGTTAAATTGAATATTTCTTGCTTACCTTTGCAGCCTCAAAACGGGGTATCGTAGCTCAGTAGGTAGAGCAACGGACTGAAAATCCGTGTGTCGCTGGTTCGATCCCGGCCGATACCACCGAAAAAAACCGGCGAAAGCCGGTTTTTTTGTTTA
>CAZDBX010000020.1:0-26185 GCA_964503805.1 uncultured Lentimicrobium sp.
TTTTATCCTGGAACCAGGGAACGGCAATTCCGTCAGCCTGAAGGTTCTCACCTCTTACGTTATCGCCGCGGTAATCAAAGGTGAAACCTTCAGCTGGTGTACCTGGCATTCCGGTGAGGGTGTCGGCCGGATGCTGAAAAGCCTGGCTGAGCCCGGTAACGCTGAATTTTTCACGCAGCGCGGTCGGCGGATCAAACCGGAAGAAAGATCCTCCCTCAAGGTACAGATTGCCTCCGTTCTCAAGAAAACATACCAAAAGACTGTCCTCGTAAGCATTAAGTTTATGATTCTGAGGAAAGAAGCCCAGCGACAGGAAAACGGTGCTGAAATTGTTCAGAATAGTATCAATCTGTTCCAACTTTTCGCATGCAAGGTTTATTTGGTTGATGGCAGCGATGATATGGACTGCCGAATTGTTGTTTTTGTCCTTGTCGATAACGGCAATTGCAGCGTTACCGATCTGAATGCCAAAAGTTTCAGTATACTGCTGCCCGTATTCTGTTAAAAGGTTAAGGGTAACCTGCATATAACTGCCAACTGGAACGGCATCGTTGATTTTCACAGGAAATACCAGCTTAATGCGGTCATGCCCGCTGAGGAATCCCGCTTCGATAGTTTTTTTTCCGTTAACCGCCGCATAGGGCGTTGCGAGCTCAATTGAAGCAGTAATATTTCCCGCGGGTGATTTGCCATAGTTGTAAAGGTTAAAGGCCAGGGATATTGCTTCACCGGGTTCGGCAAGGTTGTTTCCGTTTTCTGTTACCGCCGGTGGGGTGACCACTATCCGGATGCCTGCGATGGTAAATTCGCTGAAAACTTCAATTTTGCCGGCGACGGTGCGCAATGTGCCTTTCAAAACAAAATGCTGTTCTCCCTGAACAGTGTCGGGAATAATTACGCTGAACCGGTCCCGGATATGAATCGTCTGGCCAGGCTGAATATTGATGTCTGTAACCGGATCACCGGCAACGGTAACATTTGAGGACGCGGTCTTAAGACTGAAAATGGCCTGACTGACAGGAATAGTGCCGTGATTGCTAAGGCTGATGGTGAGGTCGTTTACCGTTCCCGGGAGCGGTAAAATTCCGGGATCGGATAAACTGATTTTCAAGGCCGGGCCGGTAGTCAGGGTAATCTGCTTCTGGCAGGTAAGCCTGTTCCGGTCTCTGGCCTTCAGCAGCATACTGCCGGCTGCAGGCCGCCGGATGTTTTGAATCGTGATGGTTCTGTCATCGGATATGGCAACATCCCCCGGCAGGGCCGAAGGAACGAAACGGGAAAATTTACCGGAAGCCGGTCTTTTTCCTGAAGTTAAGGTAAGCAGGCAGGCCTCATGGTTCCCCTTGCTGATGCCGGAGACCGGTAAGGTTTTATCCCCTCCTTCTGAATTTCCATACTGAAACTCAATGGTGCCGTCGGGATATAGTATTGCAGAAAATTCAGCGGATCCGGGTATTGTGCCAAAAGTTAATTTCCAGGTAATTACAGCCTTTTCTGGAGTAAGATTGACTTTCAGAAAATCACCGTTTGTGTTCTGCCGGAGGTTTCTGTTGAGAAACGGGGCGATGGCCCTGATCTGTCGCAGGTATTGTTCGTCGTATAACTGGTAGTAATAGGGCATGTCCTCCCCGGTAAACATAAGATACCCGTTTACATGCATATAGAGGGTGTCGAAAGTTTCACCAAAGAATGGAAATGCAAAAGGCATGGATACCGTTGCAAACCCGTTGGTTCTGTTTGATGGCAGCAATTCCTCGCCTGTATGCTGGGGATAGACGCCCGTGCTGTCGCCCTGAAAATAAACATGGCCGGTCGTAAGTTCAACAGGATTTGTTCCGCCGCTGATTACAGGCGTAAATGAGAAATCCTCTGTATTCTCAGGTATAAAGATGATGTCATCCGAATGAATTACCGGAGGGTGAGGCTGAACCTGAATGATGGCTGAGACCAGTGTCCTGCCGTTGTCGGCGATGGCAACCGGGGTTTCATCACCCGAAAAGGTAACCGGACTGCCCGTAAGGTAACTGATGGTGCTGAATTCCAGGATTAATCCTTCACCACTATGGTCAGGATCATTTTCATCGATAATCAGGAAAATCCTGGCAGGCTGGCCCGGATTAATATAGCTGAGCAGAGGGGTAACATCGAGTCCCAGCTCCAGCGTTTTACCTTCGGGTAACCAGCTTCCGGTCATATAGTAATCGCCGCCCTGATAATTAAAAACGGTAAACTGCAACTCCTTTTCAGGATAAAATCCTGAAGTGTCGGTGCTTACTCCGGCTGAAATCCTGATCCGGCCCCTTTTATTGTATTTTACTTTTGCTGAAATGGTCAGTCCGGGCGTATAGGCAGTATCCGGGAACAACACATGCACCGAATTATTCCAGATGCCTCCTTTCCCATACTCTGTAGCCAATGTGGAATATAGCATATAGCAGAAGCCGTTGTTTTCCCAGTCAGGGCCGTAGGAGTTTACGAATTTCAACCCGCCGGTTTCCCAGTCTCTCATATCAATAATGCCATCATTGTTGATATCCAGATGATTGGTGAACATGTTATCCCCGTTGCGGTCGAACCTGATGGAATCGTTGTAGCCGACAATGGTCATGGCATGGGAGGCTGTCTGAAACCAGGTGGTAATCACCGATTTTCCTGCTTCCGGGGAAGCAGGGGGGAGGTGGGCGATGTAATTAATCCCCGCATAAAAGCTTGCAACCCCACCGATGGCCGAGCTTTCATGGTGATTATGGATCCAGTGCTTCAATACTTCAAGACCTTCGGGGGTTCCGACATGTATTGAACGTACCGACCCAAGGCGGTTTTTCATCGCATTGTAGTACTTTTCATAACCGCTCATCCAGTAATAATTATCTTCCAGCGTGATGGGCCCGTAAACGGCTTCAGTCGGATTCCCGGCATCGAACAGGATATCAAAAGTGTGGAAATAGCTGACTCCCTCCCCGTAATAGGGCTCGGTGGCATTCATAAAATTATAGGTAAAGTGGTCGGGATAAGTATTCAGCGAGGTGTCGGATGGCAGCTGTCTGAGTCTGTTGATTTCGTAACAGAAATTATAGCCAACGGTGGAGGATTGTCCACATGAAGCGCCTGCCTGCCTGAAAACCGGCCTGAGATAGGGTTGCCCCGAATTGTCGGCTACCGGGGGAAGGCTTATGTGCTTGGCCTGTTCAGGAAGATTCAGTCTGGGATAATCCGGCAATGCTGTGCCTGGCTGAATGGAACGGTGGATTCCGTTGATTTCAGGTAGTGTGGCTTTTCCCCGTACAGGGGCCTGCTGACAAAAAGTGCTTACTGCGGAGGTTGCAGTAAGCAGCAGGATAACCAGAAATTTCATACCGGAAAACTTAGTAACAGTAAAAGCAGCTGTGAAAGCTGATTGAGTTAAAATCCCCCGGCTTGTTCCTTAGGAATTTGCGCCCCGATCTTGGCCGAGAGGAATTCACGGTTCATCCTGGCGATGTTGCTGATGGAGATTTCCTTGGGGCATTCGGCCTCGCAGGCGCCGGTATTGGTGCAGTTGCCGAATCCCAGCCGGTCCATTTCGGCCACCATGGCCTGAACGCGCTCTGCCGCTTCGGGTTTACCCTGTGGCAGTAGTGCAAACTGTGATACTTTGGCTGAAACAAATAACATGGCCGAAGCGTTTTTACAGGCGGCAACACAGGCGCCACAGCCGATGCAGGCGGCGGCATCCATCGAAAGTTCGGCATTGGCCCTGGGGATGGGAATTGCATTGGCGTCAGGAATTCCACCGGTGTTTACAGAGATATACCCTCCGGCCTGTATGATTTTGTCGAAGGCTGTGCGGTCAACAATCAGGTCTTTCAGTACCGGGAATGGTCTGGCCCTCCAAGGTTCGATCACGATGGTGTCACCATCCCTGAACCTGCGCATATGCAGCTGGCAGGTAGTGATGGCTTTGTCAGGGCCATGGGGTCTTCCGTTGATGTACATGCTGCAGGCGCCGCAGATGCCTTCGCGGCAGTCGTGGTCGAAGGCAACGGGGTCTTCCCCTTTTACGACCAGCGATTCGTTCAGTATGTCCATCATTTCGAGGAAGGAACTGTTTGGCGAAATGCCGTTAACCTTATAGGTGACGAATTTTCCTTTACTGGTGGCGTTTTTCTGACGCCATATCTTGAGTGTAAGGTCCATGTTCGGTGGTTTTTACTTGTAATTCCTCTGTTTTACTTCCACAAATTCGTAGTCGAGCGCTTCCTTGTTGAGGCGTGGTTCGATGTTGTCGCCGGTAAATTCCCATGCAGACACATACATCAGGTTCTGGTCGTCGCGCAGCGCTTCTCCTTCGGGGGTTTGATATTCCTCACGGAAGTGGCCGCCGCACGACTCGTTGCGGATCAGCGCGTCGCGGGCCATCAGCTCGCCAAGTTCCAGAAAGTCGGCCACACGGCCGGCCTTTTCCAGTTCGGGATTGATCTCGTTCAGCTCGCCGGTAATCTTCACATCTTTCCAGAACTCTTCCCTGAGTTTTGCTATTTCAACAATCGCTTTTTTCAGTCCGGCTTCATTGCGGCCCATACCTACATATTCCCACATGATATGGCCCAGCCGTTTATGGAAACTGTCAACGGTTTGTTTTCCCTTTACTTCCATCAGCTTGCGGAGCCTTCCAGCTGCCTCTTCTTCAGTTTGTTTGAATTCAGGCAGATCGGTCGAGAATTTGGGAACCCTGATCTGGTCAGAGAGGTAATTCTGAATGGTATAAGGAAGTACGAAATATCCGTCGGCCAGGCCCTGCATCAGTGCCGAAGCGCCGAGGCGGTTGGCGCCGTGGTCGCTGAAGTTGGCTTCTCCGATTGCATAAAGGCCCGGAATGGTGGTCATCAGTTCGTAATCAACCCAAAGTCCGCCCATGGTATAGTGAACAGCCGGGTAAATCATCATCGGCGTTTCATAAGGGTTCTCATCCACGATTTTTTCATACATCTGGAAGAGGTTGCCATAGCGTGCTTCTATTACTTTTTTACCCAGGCGGTTGATGGCGTCGCTGAAGTCGAGGTAAACGGCCAGGCCTGTATCTCCCACTCCGTAACCGGCATCGCATCGTTCCTTGGCGGCGCGTGAGGCCACGTCGCGGGGTACCAGGTTACCGAAGGCCGGGTAGCGGCGTTCGAGGTAATAATCGCGGTCTTCTTCTTTTATCTGCGTAGGCTTCAGTTTGCCCTGCCTGACTTTTTCGGCATCTTCCTTGCTTTTGGGCACCCAGATGCGGCCGTCGTTGCGGAGGCTCTCACTCATCAGGGTGAGTTTCGACTGGAAGTCACCGTGAACCGGGATACAGGTAGGATGAATCTGTGTAAAACTCGGATTTCCGAAATAAGCTCCGCGTTTATATGCCTTCCAGATGGCGGTGGCATTTGAGCCCATGGCATTGGTCGACAGGAAGAAGACATTTCCATATCCACCGGTGGCCAGCACTACTGCGTGGGCGGCATATCTTTCGATGGCCCCTGTAACCATGTCGCGAACGATGATACCCCTGGCACGGCCTTCGACAAGCACTACGTCGAGCATTTCGTGGCGGGTATAAAGTTCAACATTGCCTTTTTTTACCTGGCGGCTGAGGGCGCTGTAGGCTCCGAGCAGCAGTTGCTGTCCGGTCTGGCCGCGTGCGTAAAAAGTACGCGAGACCTGTGCTCCCCCGAAAGAGCGGTTGTCGAGCAATCCGCCATATTCACGGGCAAAGGGTACACCCTGGGCCACACACTGATCGATGATGGCATTGCTCACTTCGGCCAGCCGGTAGACATTGGCTTCCCGGGCACGGTAGTCACCTCCCTTGATGGTATCGTAAAACAGGCGGTAAACGCTGTCGCCGTCATTCTGGTAATTCTTTGCCGCATTGATGCCGCCCTGGGCTGCAATACTGTGCGCCCTGCGCGGGCTGTCCTGGTAACAGAAATTTTTAACCTTAAAACCCAGTTCGGCAAGGCTGGCAGCAGCGGACGCTCCGGCCAGACCGGTTCCTACAACAATAATTTCCAGTCTGCGCTTGTTTGCCGGATTTACAAGGTTGGTATTTGCCTTATAATTGGTCCATTTCTCGGCCAACTGCCCTTTGGGTATCTTTGAATTAAGTTCAGCCATATCTGAAGTGCTTTTTTGTCAGTGAATGATTAACTTATGTATATAATCAACGGGATGAGGATGAAACCACCTGCGATCAGTATGGCCAGCGCCCGGCTGATGCCGAAAACCACCGGGGTGTATTTGTTGTGGTTTAATCCCAGCGACTGAATCGCCGAATGAAATGCGTGATCCAGATGAAATCCCAGGAACAGCAGCCAGAAAATATACATCAACACATAAGGTAGACTCTTGAATTTCTCAATCACCAGCAGACCCATATCTTCATAGTGCTTATCACCGATCATAACTCCGGGCATTTCTCCGAATTTGGCCCTGAAGAAAAAGTTTATCAGGTGAAGAATCAGAAACGCCAGGATGATTGCTCCTGTATGGATCATGAATTTCGAGAAGAATGAAGTATGTGAATATCCTTCAATCTTGTACCGCGTGGGACGGGCCATCCAATTCTGTATCTGAAGCACAATCCCAACAAGGATATGAATGATAAAACCGCCGAACAGTACCCATTGCATGGCCTGTATTATGGGGTTTGTGACCATGAAATGGGCGGCCAGGTTGAATGCCTCCCTGCCGTCGTTTTTCAGAATCAGCAGGTTGATGCTCAGATGAACGATCAGAAAGCTGATCAGGAACAAACCTGCCAGCGCCATAATGATCTTTTTGGTGATGGAAGAGTACTTTAATACCATGAGCGATAATTGATTATTGTTAACAGAAAATTAAATGTTTTTGCCGGGTCAGCAGAAAATATGTTCTTACATTTGCTCTGACCGTAAATATTGAAACCTGTCAATACTTGGATTAACAAATTTAACCATTAACAGCGTAAATCCAAGCCCGCGGCTTAAATTAAAATAAATCTAAATTACTTCATCCATGCGATACAAATCCATAGATCCTGATCTGTTCAGGAAAAACCGCGAAAAACTTGAGAAAAAACTTAAACCCAATGCCCTGGCTGTAATACATGCAAATGATGAAATGCCCCGCAATGGCGACCAGTGCTTCGTTTACAGACAGAACAGCGATTTGTTTTACCTGACCGGTCTCGATCAGGAGAAGTGCATACTTACCCTTTTTCCTAACCATCCTGTCGAAGCCATGCGTGAAATTGTTTTTACAGTCAGGACAAATGACCGGATGGTTACCTGGTATGGTCATAAGTACACACTTGAGCAGGTGACGGAGATCTCGGGCGTGAAAAACGTGCGATGGCTTGATGATTTCGAAGATACTTTCCGTGATCTGATGGCCCGTGCGGAATTTGTCTATCTTAATCAGAATGAAAACCCCCGTTTTACCACCGAGGTACCTTCGCGGGACCTGCGGTTTATGCAGCAACTCAGGCATGATTATCCGCTGCACGCATTTGAGCGGCTGGCCCCACTGCTTACCGACCTGCGGATGGTCAAGGAACCTGAAGAAATTGAGATGATCAGCCGGGCCTGCGAGATTACGGGGGATGCTTTCGGAAGGGTATTGAACTTTGTAAAACCAGGGGTTCTGGAATATGAAGTTGAAGCGGAGATTACCCATGAGTTTCTTCGAAACGGGGCATCGGGACATGCCTATCCGCCCATCATTGCGTCAGGGGCGAATAATTGCATTCTGCACTATAATCAGAACGATCAGGTTTGCAAAGACGGTGACTTGCTGTTGCTGGATTTCGGGGCTGAATACGGCAATTATGCCGGTGACTGTTCGCGTACCATTCCGGTTAACGGGAAATTCTCTCCCCGCCAGCGTCAGGTGTATGAAGCGGTATTGAGGGTGTTGCGCAAGGCGTCGAGGATGCTGGTTCCCGGGACCACTATAGATAAGTATCATTCCGAAATCTGTAAAATTGTTGAAAGTGAATTGATTGGTCTGGGTTTGTTCAGCCGGGAAGATGTCGAAAAGCAGGATCCCGAAAACCCGCTGTTCTTTAAATATTACATGCACGGCACTTCTCATTTTATGGGCCTGGATGTACATGATGTCGGAAGCAAACAACATCCATTGCGCAAGGGGATGATACTGAGTTGCGAACCAGCCATCTATATTCCGGAAGAAGGTTTTGGCATACGACTTGAAAATGATATACTTGTTGACGAAGAACCAGTTGACCTGATGGCCCACATCCCCATTGAACCGGATGACATTGAGGCGCTCATGGCAAAATAGTCGTTGGGATATTTCAGCCAATCACAAGTTGCCTCATATGCCAGGATTATCTTCGGTTGTTAAAGGATAAGGTCCCTGAATATGCCTTAATCAGCAGGAAGGAAAGCCCTTTTTTCAGGTTCCCTGGTAAAGGACGCCGGCATTCCGGCCGAAAATGCTATTTTTGTCCAACTGAACAGTGAAGTATAAATCTATAACACTTAAATATATGTTTGCTCCAGGAACCTACGCCGGCAGGCGTGAAGCCCTTCGCAGGGAAATCAAATCGGGAATCGCCGTTTTTCCCGGTAACACCGAAGCTGCCTTCAATTATCCGGCCAATACTTACCAATTCAGGCAGGACAGTACCTTCAGCTACTTTTTTGGTCTAAACCAGCCCGATCTGGCCGGTATCATCGATTTCGACAACGGGGTGGATCTGCTTTTCGGCAACGATGTGGATATGGACGACATCATCTGGATGGGTCCCCAGCCTTCGATGGCTGACCGGGGAAAACTGGTTGGCATTGATCGCACTGCGCCCCTTCCGGGATTTGGCGACACCATCGCCGAAGCGCTGAAGAAAGGGCGTAAAGTGCATTTTCTTCCGCCATACCGCGGCGAAACCAAAATACAGCTGTGGACATTGCTGGGTATCCCTGTGGCAGAGCAGAAGGCGGCTGCCTCAGTTGAACTGATTAAGGCGGTTGTGAAACTCCGCAGCATCAAGTCTGCCGAAGAGGTTGCAGAAATTGAAAGAATGGTTGATGTGGCTTACCAGATGCACACCACCGCCATGAAAATGGCACACCCCGGGATTGTTGAGCAGGAAATTGCGGGTACCATCGAGGGAATCGCCCTGGCGAATGCCGGCCCGGTTTCATTCCCGGTTATTCTGAGCATCAACGGGCAGACCCTGCATAATCACTATCATGGCAATACACTTTCCGAAGGACGCATGATGGTGGTGGATGCCGGTTGCGAATCAGAGGAAAGTCTTTACTCAAGCGACATCACCCGCACGGTTCCCGTAGGTGGAAAATTCAACGAGCGGCAGCGCGGAATTTATGAAATTGTGCTGAACGCGAACCTGAAAGCCATTGCCGCCATAAAACCCGGTATCCCTTATCGTGAAGTTCACCTGCTGGCTGCGAGAACCATTGCTGATGGCCTGAAATCCCTTGGTTTGATGAAGGGGGACACCGTTGCAGCGGTAGAAGCCGGCGCTCATGCCCTCTTTTTCCCCCACGGTCTTGGCCATATGATGGGTATGGATGTGCACGATATGGAAAATCTGGGCGAAAACTATGTGGGCTATGACGAGGAGATAACCCGCGCATCCCAGTTCGGCACAGCATTCCTCCGCCTTGGCCGCCGCCTGCAGCCGGGCTTCGTACTTACCGTGGAGCCGGGCATCTACTTTATCCCTGCCCTGATTGAGCAGTGGAAATCCGAAGGTAAGTTCACGGAATTTATCAACTACGAAAAGGTTGAAACATACAAGGACTTTGGCGGCATCCGTATCGAAGACGATGTGCTGGTGACTGAAACCGGTAACCGGGTGCTCGGCAGGCCGATACCAAAAACGGTGGCAGAAATCGAAGCCATTATGAAAAAGTAAAAAGCCGTTACCAAACTGTTTATACATTCAGTAAGTCCCGGCCTGAAGGCGGGAAATTTCCGCCGGCCGGGACTGTCATTTTGTAATTTTCAATAATAGAAATGTCGGAATCAATTACTTATCGAAACACCCCGTTATTTTACCGGAAAACCGGAAAAGGGCCATGGATTGTGTTGTTGCACGGTTTTATGGAATCGGCGGAGATCTGGAACGGGCTTGCTACGGTGCTTGAAAAGGATTTCAGTGTATTGATGATTGACCTGCCGGGGCACGGCCGGAGTGGGTTGCTGGGCGAGGTACACACCATGCCGGATATGGCGGCTGCGGTATCGGCAATTCTCGGATACGAAGGTGTTGACGATTTTGTGCTCTGCGGGCACAGCATGGGCGGATACGTTGCTGCTGAACTGGCTGCCAATTCAGGTAGTCGTGTTAAAGGAATGGTACTGTTACATTCGCATCTGGCACCCGACGATGAGCAGGCAAAGGAGAACCGCAGCCGGACTATAAATATTGTTAAACTCAATCACACCGGATTCATCCACCAGTTTATTCCTGACCTTTTCGCCATAGAAAACAGGGAAAGGCTTGCAGGGGAAATAGAGATACTCACGAACCGCGCAGCTGCCACATCTCCCAGATCGATTATTGCATCGCTCGAGGGAATGAAGCACCGGACAGGCAGCCTGGATTTCCTGATTCAGACGGAATTGCCCCTTTACTTTGTAATTGGCAAAAATGACAGCCGGATGCCATACAATAAAGTGATGGCCCAGGCAATGCTGGGACGAAATGTTCAGGTAATGTTACTGGATAATGTTGGCCACATGGGCTTTCTTGAAGCCCCTGAAAAGGTGTTTCCCGCCCTGCGCGATTTCTTCAGGCGTTGCTGCGAAAGCTAACGAAGGTAGAATCCCATTTTCTCAATGATTTTCATAACCTTATCCGGCAGGAAATACCGGATGTTTTTACCGTTTTTGATTGCTTCGCGGATAAAACTTGCCGATATTTCGATGCGGGGAGCGTTCACCACTGTTATCGACGGATGGCTGAGCAGGGGGTGATCCTCATCTCCATGCCTGGGATAAATCATCAGACGGTATTGATTGAGCAGCTGTTCATAATTTTTCCACTTATGAAATGAAGGCAGGACATCTGTCCCTGCAATCAGCACAAACTGCCGGTCGGGGTATTGCTCACTCAGTCTGGCAAGGGTATCGATGGTGTAAGATGGCCGGGGCATCCGGAATTCAATGTCCGAAACCCTGAAACGCTCATCATTTTCAATGGCAGCTTCCACCATTTCGAGCCGGTACTGGTCCGAAAGAAGGGTGGCCTTGTCTTTCAGCGGATTGTGAGGTGACACAATAAACCATACTTCTTTCAGACCGCCGAATTCAACCATATATTCAGCGATACACAAATGCCCGAAGTGAATGGGGTTAAAGGATCCGAAAAACAGTCCGGTAAGCTTAGATGGAGTCGGTTTTTCCGGTTTGTTCATAATGTTTCAGCATCTTAATCAGCCGGGACATGTATAGATATGGTCCCTGCAGCAGGATGGTATTTCCGTCAACCCGTGCCCTGAACTTGCGCATTCCAAGGATAAGGAAGTTCCCCGGTTCCGGCCTGAAAAGCATAAAGCCTTTGGCATGTACAGGTTGGCGATAGCCCAGTTGCGACATAATGTATGACAGGATACGGTCAACTTCCCGCACATCATCAAACACTGCACGCATCTTTCTTCTGGCATACAGGGCTGCAAAGAACAGTGAAGCCGGAATTACGGAAAAGTATAATACAGGAGAATTCAGCCACATGGAAAGGATGTCGGAGAGCCCGGTGCTGGTCCGTTGTGCCTGAATGCCTGCACCCATGACCAGTAGCACTGAAAAGAACATAAGTGCAGCTAACGTTGTGGAAGCAAAGGAAGTGCCCCTGCCCGGGAGGTGCTCAATCTCTTTTATTTTATACCGGAAATCTGATTTCTGATGAACTGCCGGTCTGCCGATCTTGAATTCATCGCGGTAAATGGAGAGGGTTTTATACACGTTATGACTTCCCGGAAGGTTTTCAATCTCCACATCCCGGTATTCAACTACCTTGAGATCAATCATCTTGCTGATGGCCGAATACATGGCATTTGACATGCAGATGCTACCCGGTTCCGCCATGGCCTGCAGCCTGGCAACCACATTCACCTGCTCGCCGATTACCACCGAATTGCGGACTTCCGCTTTTCCTTTGTGCAATCCGATACTTACCAGAAGCCGCCTGGGTTTTTCCTTATTCCGGTTAAACGCTTTGAGCCGCTCAAGGAAGTCAACGGCACACAGATAGGCATCGTTAACCGACACAAATGAGGCAAGTACTGAGTCGTCGAGCCTCTTTACCAAATGCCCGTTGTACTCGGTAATGACCTGCTGGGAAATCTCATTATGCCTGGCCAGCAACTCAAGGGCCTCCTGCTCATCAAGCTCAAGAAGCCTTGAATAACCGCGAATGTCAGAAAACATTAATGCCACTTCCGCTTTTTGCATTAGTAAATCAATATTTTGGCTTCAGAAATTCAGAGACCACCTTGAGGACCTCTTTTTTTGCAGTTTCTAAATCATTATTCACCAGAATGTAGTCGAAGCGGGGAGCAAAACCAAGTTCCCAGCGGGCTTTTTCCATCCGCTTGTTTATCGTCTCTTCCGAATCTGTTTTTCTGGATCTGAGGCGATTCTCCAGTTCTTCGGGTGAAGGCGGCGAAACAAATACCGATAAAGCCCGGTCGCCGAAATGATTTTTTATATTCAATCCGCCAACGACATCAACATCAAATATAATGTTTTTTCCCTGATCCAGCAAAAATTTTACCTGCGATTTTAATGTACCGTAAAAATTACCTTTATAAACCTCCTGCCACTCAAGCAGATCACCCTCTTCGATTTTTTTCCGGAATGCTTCGGGTGTGATAAAAAAGTAGTCTCGACCCTCCACTTCGTTGGGCCTTATCTGCCTGCTGGTGGCAGAAACCGAAAATCCAAGATTAAGCCCGGAAGCCAGCAGGTATTTTACGATAGTGGTTTTACCTGCCCCCGAAGGTGCCGATACGATGATTAGTTTCCCTTCCGATTCTTTAGGTTTGTTCACAATCAGAGAATGTTTGCCAGTTGTTCCTTGATTTTTTCCAGTTCATCCTTCATCCTTACTACCAGTTTCTGAATGTCGGCATCATTGGCCTTTGACCCCATGGTGTTGATCTCTCTCCCGATTTCCTGCGATACAAAGGAGAGTTTTCTTCCATTGGAGGCATCCTCATTCAGGGTATCGAGGAAATATCTGCAATGCTTGGCCAGTCTGACTTTTTCCTCGGTGATATCCAGTTTTTCAAGATAATATATAATCTCCTGCTCAAACCGGTTGGTATCGAAATTGTTATTATCGATAAAATCAGCAAAACTGTTGCGGAGCTTTTCACGGAGTTGCAGGTTCCGGTTCTGTTCGAATGGCTCAACCTCTGCCAGCAGGGATTGTATGGTTTCAATCCTGAGAATAAAATCTCTTTCCAGCAGCTCACCTTCATGTTTTCTGAATTCGTCAAGTTGCTTCAAAGCTTCGTTCAGCGCAGAAAATATCAGATTCCAGTCCTCCCCGGTTATTTCCTCCTTCGAAAGTCTGGTTACTTCAGGCATCTTCATTACAACTGACAGCAGGTTTTCTTCACTTGCGCCCAGTTCCCTGGCTAATGAGCTCAGTTCCTGATAATATGAAACGGCGACCGGCCTGTTGATGACAGCCGGCAGATCGGTGCCTGTAAAATCAATGTTTCCGGTAAGTTCTACCTTGCCTCTTTCAAGCATCCGGTTTACAACTGCCCTGATTTCCGGCTCATTGTCCCGCAGCGCAGGATGCAGCCTCAGGTTCATGTCAAGTTGCTTGCTGTTAAGCGATCTGATTTCTAGGGTTACCGACTTTCCGTTGAGTTTGGCAACAGCTTTGCCGTAACCGGTCATTGATCTTAGCATTGGCACATTTTTATTACAAAGGTACTACTATTCTTTTTGAGCGGTCATGCCTTTGCATTAATTATCAAATCAGCCGCCGCCCCAACTCTTAGCGCGTATTTGAATTTTTGATATCAGTTGCTGCCGGGTAACAGAAAAGAGGTCCGGGTTAGCCGGATGGCAGACGTGAGTTCTGCATCAGAACAAGATGCTGTTGGCGCTGAAAGAATCCTTCACGGGTTGATTTCCTGACTTTACTGTTGTTATGAAACCTGCCGGATGGGATTCGATGAAGTGTGAGGAGGGATGCAGGGCTCATCTGTATGATAAAAATGGTACTGCAATTAAGCACTTATCAATACATTTGTATAAATTTACATTTTGGTATTGTTTTGTTAAGATTGAAGGCAGCTTGCAAATGACTGCCAATGCCAGACGCTATAACCAGAAGAAATTATGATACGCACTGTAATTATTGATGATGAAGCCCGGTCAAGAGAAACGATCCGGGAAATGATAAGGCTTTATTGCACGAATACTGAGGTTGTTGCCGAAGCCGAGGATGTGAGGTCCGGGATATCTGCCATAAGGGCTCAAAAGCCAGACCTGGTGATCCTGGACATTAAAATGCCCGACGGCTCGGGGTTTGATCTGCTGAGGCAGATCATGCCGGTAGATTTCCGGGTGATTTTTGTCACCGCATTCGAAGAGTATGCAATCAAGGCGTTTAAATTCAATGCGGTGGATTACATTACCAAACCGGTAGATCCCATTGAGCTTCAGGTGGCGATTGACCGGGTTTCAAAAATCATTGAAACCGGCAACATCAATAACCAGCTTCAGAAGATGATGGATGGTTTCGGGAAACCTGCGCCGCAGGATAACAAAAAGATCATCTTAAAAACAGCCGATACCATTCATGTGCTTGAATTTGATGACATCCTGAGGTGTGAGTCGGATCGTAATTATACAATATTTATTCTCGAAAATGGTGAGCGTATCATGGTTTCCAAATCTATCAAGGAGTTTGAGGGATTTCTTGAGGAAAACAATTTTTGCCGGATTCATCAATCGCACATCATTAACCTCACGCATTTACGAAAATTCAAAAAGGATGAATTAATCTGCATTCTCAAAGATAATTCTGAAATTCCGGTTGCATACCGCAAACGGGATGACCTGCTTAAAGTGCTACGCAATCTTTAGCGGATTGATGCGGATTCCGGCATTTTACCCTACGTTTGATAAAAAAAGCTGTACGAATATTCATTTGGTAACATTCATGCTTTTTAATTGAATATTATTGCAAAATACAACTCACCGGCTATTAATAAAGCCATTTCTGTATTTATTCAATTGATGTATATATTATGGAAAGAAATATTATGATTCTTTGTTTATTGGGATTATTGCGTAAATGCCCTGCGGTGCATCGTTCTGCAGGTTGTGTTTGCCGGGGTGCTGTTAAGCATTTTGATCTTCACGAAGCATACACCTGTTTGCAGGCCATGGATGACAAATTGTTGTCATTGCTGCTTCAGCAGCATCAGGCATGTTTGGGGCAGAGCGAAAGCAGGCATGCAGAAAACGCTAAACAAAAATGTCTTATCAATATTTAATAAATTATGTATATGCTTGTGCCATTTCATTTTGTCAGATTCAAATCAAGTGTGATGAACGGGGGAAGCCTGTTGCATCCCGAATCGATAGAAATAGATGAAACATTTGTTACCCTAAGAAAGAAAATAGGCCCTTTTTCAGGCATAAAATCAATATCAATTCCTATTCTGAATATTGTCAATGTTGAGGTAAGTCCAAAAGCCACCGGCGCAGATATTTTAATTGAATCTTTCGCCAAACGCCAGATCGAGGGCAGGGGTTTCTCATCTTCCGCAGCCCGGAAAATAGAACGCTTATTGCGGGAATATGCGCCAAGGTGCAGATAAATCAGATTTGTCAGCCAGCCTGGTTATCTTTTTTTATTAGTCCTTTTTTTAAAGGGCACTATTCCTGGTTTTGTATTGATACCTTTGATTTCATAACTTTGCCTGTCTGGTAAACCACTATAGCTACAATCAGATGAAGCCCCGCGGTCAGCATGCTTCAACGCTTTTTGATGACCCGGCCATGTTCCAGCAGGCCATGCTGAACGATATTGCCGGAGCCAGGAGTTATATATTCCTGGAGTTTTACCGTATCGGGAATGATTCGGTTGGGGAGCGGTTCAGGGATTTGCTGGTGCGAAAATGTAAGGAGGGGGTAAAGGTTAAACTGCTGCTCGACTCATGGGGAACCAGCCTGCCGGAATCATTCTTTGAGCAGTTCAGGCAATATGGTGGCGAGGTGCGGTATTTTAAGAAAATCAAATTCTTTATTGATTTTTTTACAAAAAACCACCGCAGGAACCACCGGAAGCTCTTAATTATTGATGATCAGATCTGTTACATTGGTTCGGCAAATCTGACGGCCTATTCTATGAAATGGAGGGAGTTGATGTTAAGGGTGGAAGGGCCGCTTGCGCAGGTTTTCCGGAAAACATTCAACGACAGCGCTAAGATTTACAGAAAGTATATCTTCAATAAGTTTGCCTACAAGCGTACAATTTTTTACCGCGGGTTTGAAATTATTCAGGATCTTCCATCCATATACAGGCAGCAGATAAAAAAGCGTTACGAGAAGTTGCTTCAGAATGCCCGAAAATCGGTTTATATTGAAACGCCTTATTTTCTCCCGGGATATAAACTCAGGCGCTACATGATGCAGGCCGCCCGGAGGGGAGTCGAAGTGAATGTTATCATCCCCCTGCATTCCGATGTCAGATCAGTTGATCTTCTCCGTAGCAAATACATGGGTTTTTACTATAACAGCAAAATCCGGATCAGATTTTATACGCCGGGTAACCTGCATGCAAAATGTGTGCTGGTGGATGATGAAACCTTTGCCATCGGTTCTGCAAATTTCGATTATCGCAGTTTCAGGTATCAGCATGAAATTATGTTGTTTGGGAAGGACCGGGAAATAGTGAGCCTGCTGAAGGGTCATATCGAAAAAACGCTGGCGGATTGTATTGATTTTGACTATGAAGCTTGGCTTCGCCGTCCGGTGCTCGAAAAAGTTTTGGGCTGGATGCTTATTCCTTTCAGGCATTTGTTTTAATGGCGGCCGGGCGGTTTACAAGGTAAACACCCACAAAAATCAAAATAGCGGAAATTATTTTTACCGTGCTCAGCGCTTCACTGAACATGAAAATCCCAATTGCAGCCGCTATCACCGGCTGCATGTAGATGTAATAACCTGCAACCCCGGCGCTTAAGGCCTTAAGCGAAAAAGTTGTGAGCAGATAAGCCAGGAAGGTAGTTCCCACAACGATATAGCCCAGCGAAAGCCATGCGGATGGGGTGAAACCCTGCCAGTTGATGCTGAAGGCATCTTTTACACTGAAAGGAATTACCATCAGAAAGCCGTAGAGAAAAACCCACTTCATTACAGTAACAGCGTTGTATTTCATCATCAGTGGCTTTACCAGTACAAGGTAGAGGCTATATGCTGTGATGTTTATCAGGATAAGCGTATTGCCGAGAAGCTGATTTTCGGCTGCTGCCGCGCCGGAGCCCTGTAAAATCAATAGAATTGCTCCTGCGCCACCTGCCAGGATGCCGGCAATTTTTGAAGCGGTCACTTGCTCACCGGCTATGATGGCGGAAAAAGCGATTACCATGAGCGGGCTGCCGGCATGAATCAGGGAAGTGTCGACCGGGCTGGTATAATTAAGGCCTGTGAAAAAGCAGATCTGGTTTATGGCGATGCCCAGGAGGCTGCAAATAATAAGTTTTATATGGTCGGAGCGGTGAATCTTCAGCGGTTGCAGGCTGAAGGATAACAACCAGAATAAGAGCATGGCCGCAAAACCACGTACAAAAATAATCTGCATCGGTTGCATGGTGCCCGGCATCAGCCCTTTGGCAATCCAGTAGTTGGCGCCGAACAGCAATCCGGACGCGAACAGCGCAGCGTGGGCTTTGATTTTTATTTTTTCCATGCAATTTCAAACTGCGGCAAAGGTCGTGATAATTCCGGCGAAATGAAAAAGCCGCAGTTTTCATGTAACTGCGGCTTTTTTGGGTGAATGTATTGAGGTTATGAGATTGCGATTTCCCTGCTGAGTTTCAATTCTTTTTTAACCGGAATGTGTATTTTCAGGATGCCATTCTGATAGTCAGCTCTGATGTTGTCGGTATCTACGGTTTTGGGAAGCACAAAGCGTTTGCTGATTTCGCCGGCACCGAACTCCCGGCGAAGGTATTTTTCATCCTCAGGCTTCCTGTTTTTTTCTGTAGCCGAAATGCTGAGTACCTGCTGCTCCAGGTTAATATTAAAGTCTTCTTTCATATAACCGGGAACAGCCAGTTCAATGAAAAAAGCATTGTCCTGCTCGTAGATATTGGCCGGTGGATTGAAGCTGTTGTTGTTGCGCGCGGGATTGCTGAAAAACTGGCCATAGGTATTGTCTATAGCCGGATGATTATGAAAGCGGATAAGTGTCATGGGTTGGTCCTCCTTATATTGGTTTTTGATTTTTTTAACTGTTTTTTTTGAGTTTTCAACTACCGTGCCAGCCGGAAAGCTGCATGGATTTTATGAGAGAATACGACAAAATGACATATTTAACTTTATGGATGATGACAATATGGCGCATGATCGGACGTTTTTCTGACCGTAATTCGCGGAAGCAGGAGGAAGCGTCAGGCGTTGAGCAGATTTTCTTAGTAGTTTGTTTATTCAATGGCCACAGACATTAACTTTGCTTTTCGAAATTTACGCTTATGCCCAGCCAGCAACGACGTATTCTGAATCTTTTTGCTTTCCGGAGAATCATCATTCCGGTAATACTCGGACTGGGTGTAATTATTTACATGATTGCCGGCGATCTTACCCGCAGCGATCTGGCTTCCATTAACTGGCGATGGCATTCGGTGTATTTTTTCATGCTTGCATTCCTGATGATGGTAATCCGGGACCTTGCCTATATGTACAGGATTCGTCTGCTTACCGGGGGAGTGCTCAACTGGAGAAAATCTTTCGAAGTAATCATGTTGTGGGAGTTTGCTTCCAGTGTTACCCCTTCGGTGGTCGGAGGGTCGGCCATCGCTGTTTTTATATTGAGTAAGGAGAAACTCGGAACAGGAAGGTCGACAGCCATAGTAGTGGTTACTGCCATGCTTGACGAATTGTTTTATATCGTAATGGTGCCGGTTGTTTTTATATTGGCCGGGTATGAAAGGCTTTCCGTAGCAGGAAAGGTTTTTACCGTGCTCGGTGCCGATTTCAGCCCGATGGGCATTTTCTTTATCGGATTCACACTGATAGTCATCCTGACCTTATTGCTTGCATACGGTATTTTATTAAATCCGGGCGGATTCAAATGGCTGCTGCTGCGGATTACCTCAGTGAAGTTGTTCCGGAAGTTCAGGGAAGGTGCTGAAGTTACGGGTGATCAGGTAATCATTACCTCCCGAGAGTTGAGAGACAAAAATTCCATTTTCTGGCTAAAGGCATTCGGAGCGACGGTCTTCTCCTGGACAGCCCGTTTCTGGGTTGTGAATTTCCTGATTATGGCATTTACCGGTTCCATCGCCTTTTCGGAGAATATGCTGATTTATGCCCGCCAACTGATGATGTGGGTAATTATGCTGATAAGTCCTACTCCGGGAGGAAGTGGAATTGCTGAATATTTTTTCCCGGTATTCCTCCGGGAATTCATTGCAGGACCGGCCGGCGATCTCACCACACTGGTAGCATTGTCGTGGCGGCTGATAAGCTACTATCCCTACCTGATCATTGGTGCAATTGTTTTACCATTGTGGCTCAGGCGGGTGTACCTCGGACGGAAGCTGATCCGGTTCAGGAAAATGGAAAAGGCCCCTCAGCAATGAAATGCAGAAGGGCCCCGGTAAACTGTTTTAACAAAGTATCTTATCCGCAGTGGAAATACTGCTCCACCAATGACATGATTTTTTCCTTTTTGCAGCTGATTTCTTCACGCAGGTGTTCGTCCTTATAACTCCTTAATTTCCGGGCTACCCCGTCGATCACTCCTTGTGAAAATACGCCGTATTTCAGATAAATTTCTGCCTGCTGCTCAAGCATTGCAGCCGATTCCCAGCATGAAACGGGAAGTTTGTTGAGTTCAGCCAGCCTTTCTTTATGTTTCTCATCGAAAATATTTACATCCACGTAGGTTTTTTCGGCTTTCTGAAGGGCGTCTTCCATTTCCAGCCCATGCCTTGCGGCAACAGTCAGTCCGGCCAGCAACAGGTAAATATCTGCGGATCCGTCGGGGCAGCGGAATTCTACAGTCTGGAGTTGTGACAGATCATCATCGGTGGGTTTTTCAAGCGGGTTGGCATGGTAAATCATGGAGTTGCCTCCTGTCCAGCCCAGTGGAACCCTTACCAGCACGCTGCGGTTGCGGTCGCCCCAGCAGATGTTGGTGGGCGCTTCCTGATGCGGGACCAGCCTGAAATAGGAGGTGGGGTTGGAATTTCCAAACGCCGTAAGTGAAGGAGCTAGTTCAAGGTAACCGGCAATGGCCTTGCGCGCAGTATCGCTCAGTTTTCCGTTTGCAACCATCTGATTTTTGCCGCCCTTTACAAGTTTGGTGTGTATGTGTAATCCGCTTCCGGCCTTGCCAACCGTGATTTTAGGAGCAAAAGTCACAGTAACACCGTATTTATACGCCAGTGAGCGGAGAATCCATTTGGCTATAACCAGCTGGTCTGCAGCTTCTTCAAGATTAGTCGGCATAAATTCAATCTCGTTCTGCTCGTATAATTTCCCGTCCTGAGAGAAATTCCCGACTTCGGAATGACCGTATTTTATCAGACAGCCGGCTTTGGCCATGGCAGTCATGGCTTCGGTGCGCAACTGCTCCCACTTGGCAAAAGGGAAGGATTCATGGTACCCTTTCTGGTCAACTGCCCTGAAAAGGTCTTCTTCTTCGCTGATTACATAGTACTCCAGTTCACCCATTACATTGAAAGTATACCCGGTTTTTTCTTTCAGGGCCTTATGGGCCTTGCGCAGGATGTATTCCGGTGAGCTTTCGAGCGGCTCACCGTCTTTGTTGTAATATGAGCAGAGGATGTCAAGCGCGGGTACGTCCGAAAAAGGATTCACAAAAGCAGTCCTGTAGCGCGGAACGACGTAAAGATCGCTCGACCCTGCCTGAATAAACGGGAACAGGCTTGACCCGTCGACCCTTTCGCCGGTAGTCAGGATGGAATTAAGGTGATCGCGCGAACTGATAACAAAATTGAGGGTCTTTAGCCTGCCATCGCCTCCGGTGTACCTGAAGTTGACCATCTCAATATTATGGTCTTCAATGTATTTGATGATGTCGGCTTTTGTAAATTCTTCCGCGGATTTGTTCAGATATTGTACCAGCGGATTCGGGTTTAATTCTGTGAAAACAGTCATATTATTAAAGTTTTTATGAGTTATTCCGGCAGTCAGTAAAGCTTTTTCAGTCTTTTTCATTGACCAGTCTCAACTGAAAAAGTGCTCAAAATTAGAAAGTTTTTATTACAAAGCACATTATAACTATTTTTTGCACCAATCGAAAATATTCATCAGTTTTTAGTGAGCAGTAAAAGCTAAGTGGTACTTTTGCGCATCTAATTTTACTGGTAATGAATCACAGTGAGATACTCTTTTTTTCGGTCTTTATTACCGTTATTACAGGGGTTCTGCTCCTGGATCTTGGTGTTTTTGACAGAAGAAACCATGTGATCCCTTTCAGGGAAGCGCTTTTCTGGACTTTGCTCTGGATCGCTTTTTCGTTGGGATTTTATGTACTGCTGATCACCCATGGGGAGTGGATACACCTGGGCAATAAAGGTACGGTTCAGGATCTGCAGCTTCTGGTTACTAAATACGGACATCCGATAAAAATTGACGGTTTGGCATACCCGGAAGCGCTGAAGATATACAAGAATAATCTTGCCCTGGAATTTCTTACCGGTTACCTGATTGAGAAGGCCTTATCTGTTGACAATATTTTTGTCATGGTCATGGTATTCTATGCGTTTGGTGTCGAACCACGCTATTACCGCCGGGTTTTGTTCTGGGGAATTCTGGCCGCCATTGTGCTCAGGTTTGCCTTTATATTCTCCGCCTCTGCCATTATACAGCAGTTTGCATGGGTGCTGTATCTTTTCGGCGCTTTGCTGATTTTTACCGGGGTGAAGATGTTTATCACACGTAACCAGAAGGAGAAAATAGATGCCGCCACCCATCCGGTGGTCAGATTCGCTTCAAAGTATCTTCCTGTATACCCGGTATTTGTAAGGCACCATTTTTTTATCCGGAAGAGCGGAAAGAGATATATTACACCCTTGTTTATCGTTTTGATGGTTATTGAATTTACTGACCTGATTTTTGCGGTGGATTCCATTCCGGCAATCTTTGCTGTAACCAAAGACCCCTATATTGTTTTCTTTTCCAATGTTTTTGCCATTCTTGGACTCAGGGCTTTGTTTTTTATGGTGGTCAACATCATTGATATATTTCGTTACCTTAAAACCGGCCTCTCTGTATTGCTTGTATTTATCGGCATTAAAATGCTGACTCACCACTGGCTGAAAGAAATCGGCTTTACCACCGCGCACTCGCTGTATATCATTCTGATAATTCTTGGTGTTAGCATCGGCGCTTCACTGCTGTTTCCGGAGAAAAAGGCGGTCTGATGATCTGTTCGGCGAAGTCACAGGCCGTGACGAACAGATAAGTATTTGATTCGTGATTTTTGATGTAGCCAAAGACTACCCCGAACAGTAGAAATAAAAAAGCCGGAAAGTTATCCGGCCTGAGAGCCACTCAGGGGACCCGAACCCCCGACCCGTCTCGTCACGCTTTGCGCGACGAGACTGCTCTGCCATCATTTTTCTGAAATTCGTTTATTGGAAAAAAAAAGCCGGAAAGTTATCCGGCCTGAGAGCCACTCAGGGGACTCGAACCCCCGACCCGCTCATTACGAATGAGCTGCTCTACCGACTGAGCTAAAGTGGCAAAAAGCCTGCCTGGAAATAACAAGCAGGCTTGGTTGTTGGTCGGGATGACAGGATTCGAACCTGCGGCCTCTTCGTCCCGAACGAAGCGCGCTACCGGGCTGCGCTACATCCCGAGGGAACTTTTATGATTCAGGGCTGCAAAAGTAATAATTTCCCTGGTTTGGTATGACAAAACCCGGGAATATTTTTTTTACCTGATTTTATTTTTGAAAAATATTCTGCAAAGCCGGTTTTTTGTATATTGCAGTGGGATTCAGGAGTGGCCTGCTTTTGTGAATCGTAGCTATTAATTATGTCAGCAGTGCAGGCGCGTATGATCATAAAGTGATATGAGAATGGGGTTATCCCGGTGATTTTCAGGGTTTCCGGAGAAAGTAATGTTTCAGTGTATTAGCATATAATTAATCATACTTAACGAAAGCATTTATTTATGAAAAAGGTTCTTTATTGCGCCCTGATATTGTTTTTTAGTCTGAGGCTTTTAAACGCGCAGAACTGTAATCCCCAGGGTATTATCTTTTCAAGCCAGGCAATGGTTGATAATTTTTCCGTGAATTTTCCGGGTTGTTCGGTGATTGAGGGTGATGTAACCATCCGCAGCTATGGCTCCCAGATTACAAACCTCAATGGATTGAGCCAGCTGAATTGTATTTGGGGGTCACTGATTATCCAGGGAAACAGCCTCCTGCCGGATCTGACCGGACTCCACAACATTGATTCAATCGGAGTCTCTTTATGGATTTTTGAAAATGCCGGCCTTTTAAACCTGAATGGTTTGCAGGGGCTGCATACCCTGGGAGCGGGAGGACTTTTCATTAGCAATAATCCTGCCCTTCAGGATATTTCAGGTTTATCAGCGCTGGGCCCGCAGCTCGGGCAGGTGGAAATCTGTCATAATCCCGCCCTTGCTGCATTAACCGGGCTGGATAATGTTGTTTCAATGTCATCATTAAGGATAGGAGGTAACGGACAGTCAGATCTTACAGGGCTGGGGAGCCTTCAGAATGTAACCTGGGAATTCAATATTGGTTTTATTAAACACAATATTTATCCGTTTGGCCCTGAACTTATAGGCACCAGTCTGACTAGCCTGGCGGGAATGGGAAGCCTGACAAATATCGACGGAAATCTGTGGATTTTAGCTGATACCTTGTTGACGGACTTGTCCGGCCTCGAGAATCTTGAATCAATCGGTGGGTCTTTATACATAGACAGGAATTCAAGCCTGATCAGTTTTGCCGGATTGAATAGCCTGACTTCCATCGGTGGTAGTCTATGGATCGGTGGATCAGAGACAGGATACGGAAATCCTGCTCTTGAGGATATTTCATCTTTGGCAAGCCTCTCGCAGCTGGGCGAAAACCTGTGGGTTGCCGGGAATCCTTTATTAGGCTCACTCACGGGCCTGGAAGGCCTTTCTGTTGTCAACAGCGTGCTTTACATAGAAAATAATGGCTCGTTAAGTAACCTTACCGGACTTCATCATATTGATTCTGTCGGCGGTGAACTCCGGATAACAGGAAACAGTCAGCTTGTTGATCTTACCGGCCTTGATTCACTGCGCTTTGCCAGGGATTTTTATATCGGAAACAATGCCTCACTCGCGAGCCTTTCCGGGTTGAGTTCCTTGCCTGTGATAGCGCAAACTATGACATTGATAAACAATCATTCCCTGCCTGATCTGCAAGGAATGGAGCAATATCAGTACTTTCAGGGATCGCTTTATATTGAAACCAATGCTGGGTTGCAAAATTTTCAGGGGCTGCACAACCTTGATTCCATTGGAGGAAATTTAAGCATCAATTATTGCCAGGGCCTTTCGGATATCAGCAGCCTTGGTCATTTAAAGAAGATTGGCGGAACGCTGGAACTGGAAAGTAATAATTTTCTTGGCAGCCTGGCCGGACTTGACAGCCTGAGTATTATCGGTCATTCGTTATGACTTATCTGTAACAGTCTGTTGACGAATCTCTCCGGGTTGGGCCGGCTTGGCCGCGCGGGTAATTCAATAATAATACAGGGGACCAGGCTGACGGAACTCACAGGGCTTGGTGGTCTGATCTCAGTGGGAGGCAATCTTGAATTGCATAGCAACAGAGACATTGTGAACCTGAATGGCCTGGATAATCTGGTTTCTGTTGACGGTACACTAAGTATTTCAGGGAATAATTCATTGTCAGATCTTTCAGGTATAGAAAGCCTGACGTATCTGGGTAACGGAATGGTCATCAGTGGAAATAGAAGTCTGGCCAATCTGAATGGCCTTCAGGGACTTGAAGATGTTAACGGGTCTTTAGAAATTACTGATAATCTTGCTTTAAAAGGGTTGCAAGGTCTTGAAAGTGTAAAGCGGCTAAGACATGCTAAAGTTGATGCAGGATTGAAGGATGGTGAATTTAAAAGTATTTTGCAACCCGGAAGTCTGCGGGTAACCGGCAATCAGACTCTGGTGAATCTTAACGGACTTGAAGGAATAGCTGAAGTTGACGGGGATGTGGAGATCAAATCAAATCAGGGGCTTGAAACCCTGGATGGGCTTCAGAATCTGGTTACCATTGGAGGTGATCTGATTATCGGCAAAAAGATACTGATTCTGGATTCCGGAAATCCTGACCTGGTCAGTCTGGATGGATTATCCGGACTGCGAACCGTGCACGGTCAACTTTTCATCGCACATAATGGTTCTCTTTTAAGCCTTACAGGCCTCGACAGCATTAATCCGCACGGGCTGAACAGCCTTGTTGTCAGGTACAACGATGCGCTAGGTACTTGTGATGTGCATAGTGTATGTAATTTCCTGTCACTTTACCCTGAAAAGGCGTTTGTTTACGGAAATGCACCGGGTTGCAACAGCGAGACGGAAGTGCTTGATGCCTGCCTTGTGGCGGGTGGTGGAATGCAGATTCCGCCGCTATTGTCATTTATCCCGAACCCTTTTACGGAAAGTGTAGGGATATCATTCTTTATGGCTGAACCGGGATGGGTTAATATTGAGCTGATGGATGCCCGGGGCCGTCAGGTTTTTCAAATGAAAAGGAACAATTGCCAGGCAGGGATCAATTCAATTGTCCCTGATATCCGGCATCTGGCACCGGGACTTTATTTCTGCCGCCTCCAAACCGGAAAGGGGACGGTTACGGAAAAAGTTGTGAAGTTATAAGGCTGGCTTGTAAAAGCAACGCCCGGTTCAGTGACGAAACGGGCGTTGCTTTTGTCTCCCCGGAAGGACT
>CAZDBX010000021.1:0-12754 GCA_964503805.1 uncultured Lentimicrobium sp.
TTTACAGTGTATATTAATAAACCAACTGACAGTATAAATAATGAAATTCCTCTGCTCATCTTGTTGAGTAGTTTAAATGGATAATTCAGAAAATAAGGTTAATGGGCCTGGGTATAGATATGATAGACAATAAGAGGATGGCGAGTCAATGGATAACAAGATGAAATAAATTATTACTCACCGGTTTACAGGTTTAACAGAATTTTAACAAAACGGTGATCTGCAGCCTGGTATTTGACCTGGTGCTGAAGAATGGTTTAGCGGAAGAACTGATAATATCTGAAGCTCCTGTTTCCTGAATTACCGGCCTTGATTGATCAATGATTTAATTTCTTCAAGTTCAGCAATCTGAATTTTCAGTTTGTCGATGGTTTCCTGCTGCTTTTGAATCATAGCCTGCTGCTCCTGGATGGCTTTGATTGCCACCACTGAAAACCCGGCATAGTTAATGGCCAGATTTTCACCATTTTCGCCCACTGATTCAACCAGTTCAGGGAAGACCGGAAGTACATCTTCGGCAATAAAGCCAAGGGTAAATTGTCCGTCCGGATCGCGCAGGTAACGGTAACGCGAAGGCGCTAATTGCCTGAGTTTCTCCAGTGTGTTGTCTGTCATCGCGGTGATATCTCCTTTCAGATGGCGGTTGCTGGTTGCCGTGTAAGCGCCGGTACTGCCGTTAAAATTGCCTACCGGGGTGTCGCCCGAAATGGAAGAGTAAAGTATGAGTGTTCCCTGTCCGTTATTGGTGTGAAGTGTCCAGTGCCTGAGGTTGGCTCCCCGGTTCTGAATGCGGATACCCTCATTCACCAGGTTGGCATGACGGACATGAAGCGCTGCTTCAGGAGTTGCATTTGTGCCGATATTTACGTGCTGATTAAAGCGGGCTTCCCCAAAAACATACAAGCCGTTTTCGGGAGCGCTGCTGAGCGTTCCGGCAGTCAATCCGCCGCTTGCAGTCATAAACAGTTTGGTAATCCCGTCAATCTGTACCCTGAGCGCGTTATTGTCTGCGGCGGCATTAACATGCAACCATGCCTGCGGGTCGCTTACCCCTATGCCGGTCCTTCCGTTTTTCAGCACCACCATTGCATCTGACCTGCTGTCGCTGGCGGTTCCGTTGCCTATGACAAACAGCCTGTCAGTATCTATCCAGCCCGGAGCGCTGGCACTTGTATAAAGGGTATTGTATCTGCCGATTACGGTTTCAAATCCCGAAGGCGCAACTGTCCAGGATCCGAAAGCAGTGGAATATGCCCCCGAAGCAATGGTCTGATAGCCCATGGCTGTGGAATGTGCAATGGATGCAGCGGTGTTGTAACCAAGGGCCACAGCGCCAATACCTGTTGCGCTGGTATTGTGGCCCGCTGCCAGTGAAAATTCACCCCGGGCCGTTGTATTGTAGCCCAGCGCTGCGGAATGCTCCCCGGTCTGGCTTTCATTCCATTGTCCTCCGGTTACCTGCCCTGCCCTGAGGGCTGCCTTGTCGGGATACCACATAAACCGGGTTCCTTCGTATGAGGCAGGTGGTGGACCCTGAAAGACAGGATCTTTGAATTCCCCTTCAAAAAGGACATTTCCTCCTTCTTCTTCAGGTCCGTAAACGTGCAGGAGCGCGGCCGGCTCGGGTGCGTTTGGATCATTGGAAATCATGACCCCCTGGGCATGGGAGACATGAAAGGCAAATGACATTATAATTATGACCGGGAGAAATAGAATACGTGCGCGCATGATTCAGGTTTTTAATTTTGTGAAGTATCTGATTTAAGTTGGGCCGCTTCTGCCGGTTTCTGGCAGTTGCGGATGATAGTTAATACACCCTTTTAATGGAAAATGGCTCACCCTTTGATCAGTTTAACTGAAGATTTATAAACTTTTTTTCTCTGTGTCAGAAGTTGTAGTGTAACATCAGGCGCTGGCAATCCTGCAAAGTACAATTCGACGGAGGGAAGCTTTTCTTGTAATCACTTGTTTGACAAGGTGTTAATGGCCGATCTGCGTTTAGGGAAATTTAATGAATCGCCGATCCTGAAATGTAAAGGGCTTAAATTAGTTGGATTATTCACAATGGCATGATATTCGACAAGGAACAGGGATTGAAAATCTTGACAAATATTAAATTGTTTTAAGCGAAAACCTGTAATTTTGACAGTAACTAAAAAATAGTCCTATGCAGAACGAATTCAGAAAATACGCGACGAAGCATCACGGCATCAGCAGCCTCACCCTCGATCGCTTCACTTCACAGGTAAGCGGGTACATCAGCCCGACCATTATTGAGGAGCGCCAGCTGAATATTGCCACCATGGACGTATTCTCCCGTCTGATGATGGACAGGATCATCTTCCTGGGCGTGCCCATTGATGATTATGTTGCCAATATTATTCAGGCGCAGCTGCTGTTTCTTGAATCGGTTGATCCGAAAAAGGACATTCAGATTTATCTGAATACACCGGGCGGTTCGGTTTACGCCGGATTGGGAATTTATGATACCATGCAGTACATCACCCCGGATGTGGCTACGATATGTACAGGTATGGCCGCTTCTATGGGAGCCGTGCTGCTTTGTGCAGGGGCGTCCGGTAAACGTACGGCGCTCAAACACTCCCGCATACTTATTCATCAGCCTATGGGAGGCGCCCAGGGGCAGGCATCGGATATTGAAATCACCACGCGTGAAATCCTGAAGCTGAAAAAGGAACTTTACGAGATCATCGCCCAGCATTCAAATCAGCCATATAAGAAGATAGAGAAAGACTCCGACCGCGATTACTGGATGACCGCTGAAGAGGCTAAAGAATATGGTATGATCGACGAGGTGCTGATCAGGGGTAATAAATAGTATCCGGATCGGATAACTTTTTATCAGGGGCGCAGGTTTTTGCGGCCCCTGCCGTTTTTATGTACCTTCATTGTGAACTGCCATTCTGTGAAAATGGTGCATGGTTTTTTTGTAATTTTGCAACCGGAAGAAGATATGTCTTGCCACCTGAGCAATCCATACAATATCAGGTAATTTTTTTACAATACAACTAACTTTTTGCCCGTAATGGCAATCAATCATAAACCGATTCATACTCAAAATGCCTAAAAAAGAAGAAAGGTGTTCGTTTTGCGGGCGCCCGCGCAGCGAAACCAATATGCTGATAGCCGGGCTTGACGCGCACATCTGTGACTATTGCGTTGAGCAGGCCCAGGATATCCTGCGCGAAGAACTCAGTTCGTCAAAGACGCGCGATTTCTCAAAGGTCAAGCTCCACAAGCCTTCTGAAATAAAACAGTACCTGGATCAGTATGTGATCGGTCAGGATGATGCCAAGCGTGTGCTTGCGGTTGCAGTTTATAATCACTACAAAAGAATCGGACAGCCGGTTTCAAAGGATGAAGTGGAGATAGAAAAATCGAATATCATCCTGGTAGGTGAAACAGGGACCGGTAAAACCCTGCTGGCCCGCACCATTGCCAGGTTGCTGCATGTGCCTTTCTGTATTGCCGACGCTACGGTTCTCACCGAAGCCGGCTATGTGGGCGAAGATGTGGAGAGTATCCTGTCGCGCTTGTTGCAGGCTGCCGATTATGATGTTGCAGCTGCGGAGAAGGGAATTGTATTTATCGATGAAATTGATAAGATCGCGCGCAAAAGCGACAATCCTTCCATTACCCGTGATGTTTCCGGCGAAGGCGTTCAGCAGGCCATGCTGAAACTGCTCGAAGGTACGGTGGTCAATGTCCCGCCCCAGGGCGGGCGCAAGCATCCGGAACAAAGGATGATACAGATCAATACCCAGAATATCCTGTTTGTTGCCGGCGGCGCATTTGATGGCATAGAGAAGAAAATCGCCTCGCGCATGCAGACCAATATGATCGGCTATGCTGCAGGCAAGGAGCAGGAAGTAATTGACCGCAACAACCTGTTGCAATACATCGCCCCCCAGGATCTCAAGAGTTTCGGACTGATCCCCGAACTGGTCGGGCGGCTTCCCGTGGTTACCTACCTCAGTCCTCTCGATCGTGATGTGCTGCGGCTGATCCTCACCGAACCTAAAAACTCTCTGGTCAAACAGTTTACCAAACTGTTCGAGATGGATGGTATCAAACTGGTTTTCAATGAGCAGGTGTTTGACTTTATTGTGGACAAAGCCATTGAATTCAAACTCGGCGCCCGCGGATTAAGGTCGATTATGGAAGCGATACTAATGGATGCAATGTTTGAAATGCCTTCCGATCAGGCTGCTAAGGAGCTTAAAATAACACGTGCCTATGCCGAAGAAAAGCTTGGCAAGGCAAATGTGTCGAGGCTGAAGGTTGCCTGAGTTTGTGCTGATCAGGAGAGGATGAGTTTTATTTGTCCTGATTAGCTTATTTCAATATATTGTTGATCAAACATATAGCGAAATAATTTTATCCATTGTCCGTTTGATGATTGTACGGCATTTAATTTGCTGTTAAAAAAGCCGGCTAAAACAACTTAAATCTTTCCGGGCATGAAACGCCTGCTTTTAATCACAATCCTGTTTGCCCTGTTTTCCGGCGCAATGTATGCGCAAAGTGTCGACGTGATTGTGCTTAAAGCCAGGGTGGTCAATGGGGACACCCTGCCGCAGATCTACCTGCCCGAAGTCAATATCCGCGGCTACATTATTTTCAGAAGCCCTGCCGATCAGCGCAGATTCGACAGGCTGGTGCGGAACGTGAAGAAGGTTTATCCATATGCGAAACTTGCCGGCATCAAACTGAATGAATATGAAGCCATGATGGCGGGGCTTTCAGAAAAGGAACAGCGCAAACTTCTGAAAAGGGCTGAGGACGAATTAAAGGCAGAATTCGGAGATGAACTGAAGGCATTGAATTTTACCCAGGGCAAAATCTTACTCAAACTTGTCGACCGCGAAACCGGCAATCCCACCTACCACATCGTCAAGGAACTGCGCGGCAGCTTTGTCGCCTTTTTCTGGCAGAACCTCAGCAGGCTCTTTGGTTATAACCTGAAGGAAAAGTATGATCCCGAGGGCAAAGACCGCGACATTGAGACCATTGTAACCATGATCGAAAACGGACTGATCTGATCATAGTCCCCTGATCCTGCTTTTATTTTATTTCTCCGCTTGTATTTGTAAGATGCAAATATTCAGCAGGTTATATTTTCCATGATGTGATTTATTTTTCTGCCTGTTTCCTGTTACTTTTCCTGTTTGTATAGATTAATCAATGTGTTCCTGAATATTTAACTTTCCAAACCTATACAGACGCATGAGAAAACCGCTACTGTTGTTTCTGACCATTGCCCTTTTGTCAGGGCTCCGGGTCCAGGCCGATTATGTAAAAAACCAGCCATATCAGGTAAGCCAGCCGGATGGTACTGTCATCAACTGCTTTGTTTCCGGCGATGAATACTTTAACTGGCTGCACGATGCCGATGGTTATACAATTATACAGGCTCCGGATGGCTGTTATTACTATGCAATTTCAGACAAAGGCATACTCCGGCCTTCTTCACACCCGGCGGGTCAGGCAGATCCTGCAAGCCTTGGTCTGGAGAAATGGGCGAAGATCAGCAGGGAGGAATATCTGAAACGGAAGGAAGCCATGGAGGTTTCCAACAACCGTTCATCGCGGGCTCCCCATGCCGGTACCATGAACAATCTCGTTATTTATATCAAATTCTCTGATGATACTGAGTTTACGACCCTGCGCCAGACCTATGACGACCTTTTTAACCTGCCAACCGGCAATTCTGTGAAATCCTATTACACGGAAGTGTCTTACAACCAGTTTACGATAAGTTCCTCGCATTACCCAACCTGTGCGATGACCACCAATCTGTCATATACCGACACCCATCCGCGCAGCTACTTTGAACCTTACAATGCCACTACGAATCCCAACGGCTACAACGGGGAAACCCAGCGAAGGCTCAGGGAGCACGCCCTTTTGCGGGATGCGGTAAACTGGATCAATGCCAATTCGCCGGTTCCGGGCTCTCTGAATATAGACGGCGATAATGACGGGCTCGTTGACAATGTGTGCTTTGTGGTGAGGGGCGGGAACGGCGCCTGGGCCAGCCTTCTCTGGGCCCACCGCTGGGTGCTTTATTCATACAACGTTTTCATCAACGGGAAACAGGTGTGGGATTATACCTTTCAGCCGGAAACGCAGGTGAATGTCAGAACATTATGTCATGAACTGTTTCATGCACTCGGTGCGCCGGATCTCTATCATTACGACGATGGCGGCCTCAATCTTGATCCGGTTGGTAACTGGGACCTGATGGAATCGGGGGGTGGACATATGGGCGCCTATATGAAATGGAAATATTCAGAGAATGTCTGGATCAACGCCATTCCTGAAATCACCGCCTCAGGCACTTATACCCTGAATCCGCTGGCTTCTTCAACGAACAACTGTTACAGAATTGCATCGCCGAATTCCACTTCGGAGTATTATGTTGTGGAGTACCGGCAGGCAACCGGTACTTTCGAGGGCAACCTGCCCGGTAGCGGATTGCTTGTTTACCGCATCGATCCGGCACTGAACGGCAATGCCGACGGGCCTCCGGATGAGGTCTATATCTACCGCCCCAACGGAACAACCACCGCCAACGGCAGCCCAAACAGTGCATACTTTTCGCAGCAGTCGGGGAGGACCGCCATCAATGACGGGACCAATCCTTCTCCCTTCCTGCAGAATGGCAGTGCCGGAGGTCTGAATATTTACAACGTGACAGCCTCCGGAAGCACCATTTCATTTACTGTCGGGATGAGCGGAGTGACCAATCCCACCTCGTTTACCGCTTCGGGAGTGAGTCAAACGCAGATTGATCTTTCATGGCTCCTGAATACTTCAAGCGATAACGTTCTGCTTGCATGGAACACCAGTCCGGTGTTTGGTGCACCGGCGAACGGAAATACCTATCCGGCAGGCTCAGCTTTGCCGGGAGGAGGAACGGTACTTTACGCAGGAAACGCGCAGGCCTTTAACCATACCGGTTTGACCGCCGGTTCGGTTTATTATTACAGAATCTGGTCGGTCGATGCTGCCCTGCAATATTCAGTCGGGTTGGCAGCCAGTGCTTCGACATTGTGTGGTGAAACTGTACTTCCTTATGCTGAGGCTTTTGTGGATCTGAGCTTCCCGCCCTGCTGGAGCCAGCAGGTGGAGGGGACCAATGTGGCAAACAGCTGGGAGGTTTCTTCTACATATTACGCCGGCGGTTCGGCAAACGAAATGCGGTCAACCTATCAGAACCGGAATCCTGGTGTGAGCCGGCTGGTGATGCCACCCGTCAACACAACCGGTGTTGCCTCGCTCAGCCTTGCGTTCCGTCATCTGCTCGACGATTACGGTCCAGGTGCGGTGATGCGGATACAGTCGAGCAGCGATGGGGTAAACTGGACCAATGAATCCTGGTCGCTGGCAACTGCCGGCAACAACCTGGTAGGACCGGCATTGATCAGTACCTCCGTGCAGAATAATCTGAATGAGGCCACCACTTATATCGCCTTTACGGTTGAAGGAAACCTATACCAATATGATTATTGGTTCATCGATGATGTTGCCGTCAGTGTTACCGGTTACCTGAGTTATAATATTACAGCAACTTCATTTCCTGAAGCCGGAGGTAGCGTAAGCGGGGCAGGCTCTTATGGCTATGCTTCACAGGCGGTGCTTTCGGCGGTTCCAAACACGGGCTACGCATTCACCAACTGGACTGAAAACGGGGCAGTGGTATCCACCGATGCAACCTATAGCTTCACCGTAACCGGTGACCGCGACCTTCAGGCGAATTTCTCCCTGCAGCAATACAACATTTCAACCGTGTCCGTTCCGACTGAGGGGGGGGGCTGCACCGGTGCCGGTGCATATTCCTATGGTTCGGCAGCTACGGTAACGGCTTTACCGAACACAGGCTATAACTTTACACACTGGATGGAAAACGGCAATATCGTTTCAACGGAAGCGTCGTATTCATTCAATGTTTCGGGCAACAGGTCGCTTCAGGCAGTTTTTACACTTGCACAGTACCAGGTGATGCTATCAGCGATACCGGCAGAAGGTGGCTCGGTGAGCGGTAGCGGCGCCTATGCCCATGGCACCGGAGTGACTGTTTCGGCAACGGCTGAAGAAGGCTGGGCTTTCTTATACTGGACCGAAGGCGGAAACGTTGTGTCATCCGAACCATCATATTCATTTACCATTACTCAGAACAGGACATTTGTTGCCAATTTCACTCAGCAGGTCGTCATGGTTACCATTGCCACTGAAGCGGATCCCACCGAAGGCGGATCCACCGGCGGTGACGGACAGTACAGCCAGGGCAGTCAGGCAACGGTTTCAGCCATCCCGGCCAACGGATGGGAATTTGTGGCCTGGATGGAAAACGGCGCAATAGTTTCACAATCAGCGGTGTATACATTTGTCGCTTCTTCGGATCGTATGCTTACGGCTTCATTTGCCACATTTCCGCTTACTTATACGATCAGCCTGTCGGCTGTTCCTGTTGAGGGCGGGACGGTTGAAGGTGCCGGCACTTATACGGCCGGAACAAGCCTCTCTGTGCAGGCGGTGCCTGCCAATGGCTTTGCTTTTCAATACTGGGCGCTCGATGGCGCTGTTTTGTCCGTTGACCCGTTGTACACTTTTACCGTTACATCAGATCTCAGTCTTGAAGCTGTTTTTGTCAGGCAGTATATGATCTCGGCCACGGCAATGCCGGTCGAAGGCGGGCAAACCGAAGGCGGCGGGTTATACCTGGAGAATGCCCTGGCTGTGCTGATGGCCATTCCCAATCCCGGTTATCATTTTGTCAACTGGAGTGAAGGCGGCAATGTGGTATCCAATGAACCTGAATTTTCTTTCCAGGTGAATGCAAATCATAACCTGACGGCTAATTTTCAGCTGAGTGTCGATGCGGGTAACCTAAAGGCCGGAGCATTCCGGTTGTATCCGAATCCGTCAACAGGACCGGTCGATGTTACCGCAGGCGGCCTGATTGAATCGTTTGCTGTATTCAGCCTGACGGGCCGGGAACTGCTGAAGGAACAGGCCGTCGGCATTGTCAATCGCCTGAAACTTGACCTCTCCGGACTGCCCGAAGGTGTTTATATCCTCAAACTAACCATGGTAAATCAGCCCCCTTGCAGTGCAAGGGTTATTATCCGGAGATAAATTTTTAATGCATCGATAATTTTTAATAAGCAGGGTGACTCATCCTGCTTTTTTTGGTCATGTGATTTATTATATGAATGGCACTTCGATGTTACAGTCTGCACAATAAGAGCTTCCGCAGGATCCGGCTGTTCGATTGTTTAGGTTTTGTGTGTCTGAAATTGAACAATGGCGGACTAAAAGTGTTATTTGTAGGGTTATTTCAAGGAAATATACATCCCTGTCATACGTAAATCACTTTTAACATGCCGCATTACCATTCGCTGGGGCAGATACCGCCCAAACGCCATACCCAGTTCCGCAAACCCGACGGATCGCTTTATTCGGAGCAACTGGTGTCAACCGAAGGTTTCTCTGACGCCTATTCACTGACCTATCATGTTTACCCGCCTACCATGGTGCTCAGGATGGATCAGCCCATTGACGTTAAACCGGAGATTGCCGTTCAGAACAATATGCAGCACCGCAGTTTTCAGGGTTTCAGGGTAAAACCCGCCGATGATTATCTCAAAAGCAGGGTTACGGTAATGACCAACAACGACCTGAGCATCATCCTTGCAGCGCCGCGTAAGCCGATGGAAGAATATTTCTTCAAAAATTCCCAGGCTTCGGAGATGATCTTTGTGCATGAAGGTTCAGGCACGCTGAAAACCATGTACGGAGAACTGACCTTCGGATACGGCGACCACCTGATTATCCCCCGCGGAATCATCTACCAGATGCATTTCGATACCCCCGATAACCGGTTGTTTATTGTGGAATCATACAGTCCAATCCGTTTTCCGAAAAGGTATGTCAATAAACTGGGCCAGCTGGAAGAGCACGCCCCATTCTGCGAAAGGGATATCCGCAAACCGTCACGGCTGGTAACCCATGACGGGAAAGGGGATTTTCTGGTGATGATCAAAAAGGAGCACCAGTTGTTTCCTTACCATTTTGCCGGCCATCCGTTTGATGTGATCGGCTGGGACGGTTATCATTATCCTTATGCCCTTTCTATTCATGATTTTGAGCCGATTACCGGCCGCATTCATCAGCCGCCGCCCGTGCATCAGACCTTCGAAGCCCACAATTACGTGATGTGCGCCTTTGTGCCGCGGCTCTATGATTACCACCCGCTTTCCATTCCGGTGCCATACAACCACAGCAATGTGGATTCCGACGAAGTGCTTTATTATGTCGACGGAGATTTTATGAGCCGCAAACATGTGGACCGCGGGCAGATCACCCTGCATCCCATCGGCATTCCACATGGACCCCATCCTGGCACGGTGGAAAAAAGTCTGGGCGCGAAAGAAACCCGTGAACTGGCCGTGATGGTGGATACCTTCAGGCCGTTGTGGCTGACCCGGCAGGCCATGGAAATCGAAGACCCGGATTATCATAAATCATGGATTGAATAATCCTTGCAGCCTTCATGAAACCGATAACAATGGATAAACAAAATAGCATGAATACACCTCAGGACTTTCTGCCGATCAACGGCACCGATTATGTGGAATTTTATGTAGGCAATGCCAAGCAGGCGGCCTTTTACTATCAGACGGCTTTTGGTTTTCAGCCGCTGGCTTACGCAGGACTGGAAACCGGGCTTAAGGACCGCACTTCTTATGTGCTGGCGCAGGATAAAATCCGTTTTGTGTTTACCAGTTCCCTGGTTCCTGACAGTGAAATCGGCGTGCATGCCATGAAGCACGGCGATGGAGTGAAAGTGGTGGCTCTTTGGGTGGATGATGCCCGCAAATCATGGGAGGAAACTACCGCCCGGGGCGCTGTTTCGTACTTGGAACCCAGGGTTGAAAAAGATGAACACGGTGATGTTGTGCGCTCCGGAATTCATACCTATGGCGAGACTGTGCACATCTTTGTTGAACGTAAAAATTACAAAGGTCCGTTTCTGCCCGGTTTTGTGGCCTGGAATCCTGAATACCGGACCAGGGATACAGGACTGCGTTATGTTGACCATATGGTGGGCAATGTCGGCTGGGGCCAGATGAACCAGTGGGTGGACTTTTACGCCCGCGTAATGGGTTTCAATCAGCTGGTGTCGTTCGACGATAAGGACATTTCCACCGAATACACCGCCCTGATGAGCAAGGTGATGAGCAACGGCAACGGACGCATCAAATTCCCCATCAATGAGCCGGCCGAAGGCAAAAAGCGGTCGCAGGTGGAAGAATACCTCGATTTCTACGGAACCAGCGGGGTGCAGCACGTGGCCATGGCTACCGACAATATATTGCACACAGTCAGAGAGTTGCGCAACCGGGGAATTGAGTTCCTCACCGTGCCCGGATCCTATTACGACACTGTACTGAACCGCGTGGGAAAGATTGACGAGGAAATCCTGGCCCTGAAAGAGCTGGGCATACTGGTCGACCGCGACGACGAAGGCTACCTGCTGCAGATATTCACCAAACCGGTTGAAGACAGGCCCACGGTGTTTTATGAGATCATTCAGCGCAAAGGCGCGAAATCCTTTGGCAAAGGCAACTTCAAAGCCTTGTTTGAAGCCATTGAGCTTGAGCAGGTCAGGAGGGGAACCCTTTAGATCACAGGCAAACGGAGAAGGGTTGCGGAAAGCCGGATCTGCAGCCCCGGCGCCATTGACAGAGATGATTGTTTCCGGCCGGATGAAATTTACCCCGATTACTGATGAATATCAAATCCTGGATTGAAATACCCGCCGGCAGTGACTTTCCGCTTGAAAACCTGCCTTTCGGCATCGGTCGAAGCAGGGGAGGTCAGGTTGCCGCATACACCCGCATCAGCGATACCGCCGTAAACCTTTCGGCACTGGACGGACTTGGCGTTTTTGCAGGGATGGCTTTTGACTATTCAGCCGCTTTCCGCCAGCCCGTGCTCAACGATTTTATCGCGATGGGCAAAGCGGCCCACCGCGCGCTCAGAGACTCCCTGCAGGCTTTTTTCGCCGCCGGCAGCAAGCCGGATGCCATACTGATGGAATCCCTGACAGAAGAGGCGCTGTTTCCGGCTGCTTCGGTTGAGATGCTGATGCCCGTGAAAGTCACCGATTACACCGATTTTTACTCAAGCATCGAACATGCCACCAATGTGGGTAAAATGTTCCGCGATCCTGCCAATGCCCTGCTGCCCAACTGGCGTCACCTGCCGGTAGGCTATCATGGCAGGGCATCCTCCATCGTGGTTTCGGGAACGGATATCCGCTGTCCGCAGGGACAGACCCTGCCGGCCGGTGCCGAAGCTCCGGTTTTCGGACCCAGCAAAATGCTAGATTTCGAGCTGGAAATGGCATTCGTGGTGGACAGAAGTACTAACCTGGGCGAACCGGTGGCAGCCGCTGATGCCGCTGATTATATCTTCGGCTTTCTGTTGTTCAACGATCTGTCGGCCAGGGATATACAGTCCTGGGAATATGTACCCCTGGGGCCCTTCCTTTCAAAGAATTTCGGCTCTGTCGTTTCCCCGTGGATTGTGACCCTGGAAGCGCTGGAGCCTTTCCGTGTGAAAGGCCCGGAGCAGGAGCCCGCTGTACTGCCTTACCTGAAAACGGAAGGATTACGCAATTTCGACATCAACCTCGAAGTGCTGATCAGACCTGAAAATAGTG
>CAZDBX010000021.1:12764-14449 GCA_964503805.1 uncultured Lentimicrobium sp.
TTCCGGCATATGTACTGGAATATCTGCCAGCAGCTTGCCCATCATACAGTAAACGGCTGCAACATCACCACCGGCGACCTGTATGCTTCGGGAACCATCAGCGGTCCGGAGCCGGGTTCATACGGTTCCATGCTTGAGCTTACCTGGAGGGGGGCCAATCCCATCCGGCTCAGCGACGGCACGGAGCGTAAATTCGTAAACGATCACGATACGGTGATTATCCGGGGCTATGCCGAAAAAGACGGGCTCAGAATCGGCTTCGGTGAGTGTACGACGAAAATACTCCCTGCGCTGACTTGATGCTGTTGTTCAGTGGCTGCCGGTTTGGCAGCCTGGTAAATTTTAAGTATAATCTATGTATAAGACCATCAATCCGGCAGAGGTAGCGCCTCCGGAGCTGCACCGGCTGATGCTGGGGGCCATCGCTCCCCGGCCCATTGCTTTTGCCAGCACCATGGATGCCGCCGGAGTCCCTAACCTCGCCCCCTTCAGTTTTTTCAATGCCTTCGGGGTGAACCCGGCGACTATTGTATTCAGCCCTTCGCGCAGGGGACGCGACAATACCACCAAAGATACCTTCAACAACCTGAAGGAGGTGCCTGAAGTGGTGATCAATGCCGTGACTTACAGTATGGTGGAGCAGGTTAGCCTGGCAAGTACCGAATTCCCGAAAGGGGTCAATGAATTTGAAAAGGCGGGCTTTACCCCGCTGACTTCCGAAAAGGTGAAGCCTTTCAGGGTTGCCGAATCACCGGTGCAGTGGGAATGCCGGGTGCGCAATATCATTGAAACCGGCAAGGGCGGCGGCGCAGCCAACCTCGTTATCTGCGACGTGCTGCTGGTACATGTGAACGAAGGTTTCCTCCTGCCAAACGGATTAATCAACACCAGGGCCATCGATCTGGTGGGCCGCATGGGCGGTGATTTTTACGTGAGGGCTCACGGAGATGCCTTGTTCGAAGTAGAAAAGCCGCTGACAAAACCCGCTATCGGCATCGACAGCCTGCCTTTTACCCTGCGCAACAGCCCCTTGCTGACCGGCAACGAACTGGGCCGACTGGGATCGGTGGAACATGCCCCTACACAAGAAGAGATCAGCACCGCTGCGAACCTGGAGGAGGTCAGGTCAATCATTGGAAATGAGATTCTTACCTTTGATGCCAGGACGGAAAAACTTCACCGGCTGGTGCGTCAGAAGCTGAATGAAGGAAAAAAGCGCGAAGCGCTGATCATCGGTTTTCTGCTGAAATAAACGGCATTTCCGATAAAGCGGGCCGTCTACAACCGCTGGAATTCAAACGTGGGATAGCCTTTCTTTCCCTGGTTGTTGTAAAAATCTATAAACCGCATTTTGTAAAACAGCCCTTCCCGGTTTCTGACCAGATAGGTCCAGTCTGACTGCGCCGTATAGGTGATGTCGCCCGATGTGACGTCGCCGTTGATCTGTTTCCACTCATAACCGATGATGTCGCGCTGATGGCTGAACCATACCGTTTCAGCATAATCCCGGTCAATCTCTGAAAAGGGTTTCAGGGTATCGAGCGCGGCCATCACCAGGGTGTCGTTGAGCAAAACCCCGTTCACCAGATAAGGGTAAGGCTCGCCGGTATTGGTAAACAGCAGGGTGGTATAGGTGGTGAAGAGCAGGTCCCAGCGGCCGGCGGGCGGTTCGGTCTGCGGATCCG
>CAZDBX010000021.1:14549-25608 GCA_964503805.1 uncultured Lentimicrobium sp.
GCCGTCCACCATTTGCCGATGGCATTGCCGGCTTCACTGCCATCAGAAGCGTCAAACTTCCATTCCATTCCTGCCGTTTCCAGCGGAACAGAAAAATCGGTGATTCCTGTATGGGCGGCATACATAAAAAGAGAAGTATTCAGCCAGAGGGTGTAATCCCCTTCCCGGGTGGCGATGGCCAGGTCCCAGCTGTCGCGGTTGCCGGATGATACAATGCCGTTTTCAAAGCTGAACCAGGTCTGTTTCGTGTAATCGGGCAGCATTTCAATAATCACGGTTTCCACATCGCCGGGCTTCTGCGGCACCACCACCTCATCCTCCCTGAAGCAGGAGTTGAGGAGCAGTGCAGTGATTATCAGTATGAAGTTATTTCTTTTCAGCCGGATCATCTTTTAAGAAAGTGTAGGAAAGTTTGAGAAAGTAAGTTCTGCCCCAGGCAACCGGTACATTGCCGCCGCCGCCCGAATGCACGCCGCCGGAGCCGCCCGCGCTTACAATATTGGTGATATCGAAGAGGTTGCGTACCCCGGCGTTCACTGACAGCCTTTTCTGCATGAAGGTCTTCAGCACTGCCAGGTCCATATTGTGCCACGAATCCATAAATCCTTCGCTCAGCAGGCCGTTTTCATCCATATAGATGCGGGTGGTCCTGCCGGTGTATTTATAGATGGCCGTCAGGTGGAGGTCGATTTCGTCCATGCGGCAGGTAACCTCCGAGGTGAGCTCGGGCGACCAGTAAAGCCGGAGTTCTTCGCCGGGTGTCAGTTGGTTCGATTTGCCGGTTCTGCCCCATCCCAGCCTGAGGTCGAACAAAGGATAGAGGGAGGAGCGCAGGCTGAAGACATATCCCATGGAACGGGAACGGTCGAGGTTAAAATAGGTATAAGTCCCGTCACCGGTTTCGGCCAGGGTAATCTGGTTGTCGATGTCGTTCAGGAAAAACCGGGCTTCCGTTTCCGTGGCATAGGTGACTTTTTCTATTCTGTGACTTGCCTGCAGTTGAAGGTGCTTCGACCGTTCAGATGAGAGGTTGGGGTTTCCGGTGATGTTGTGGTTGACATCCACAAAATAGAGGTAAAGCTCTTTCAGCGAAGGCGCCCTGAACCCGCTTGAATAGGATGTCCTGAACATAAAGCCCTTTGTCGGGCCGGCCTTCACATGCATTGCATAAATCAGGGGAGAGGCGAAATGGCTGTTCCAGGCATAGCGCAGTCCCGGCTGCAGCGAAATCATGTCGGCGGGCTGTATCTGCATCGTGGCAAAGCCGGCGATATCTGTGATCTGATGACGCTGATTGCCGGTGCGTTCGCCGGTGGCCCACTCCACATTTGCATCGTACCCTGTCTGTATTCCGATCAGCCCGGATTCGCTGCGGTAAGTGTACATGGCCCTCGACAAAAAGGAGCCAAAGCCCGTGGTGTCGTATTCGGTGGGCGTTTTTTCGGGAATGGTCAGGTCGTTGTAGTACAATGTTCTTACCCTGCTGTAAAACGAAAGGGAATTGCTGGCCGTGAAAGGGTTGGGCCCGCGGGTGGTGATGTCAGCCCTGGCGGTAAGCCTGCTGGTGGTAAAGTGGTTATCGAAGGCCTTTTCGAAATAGGGGGGGAGTAGGTTTCCCCGCACCAGCAACAGTTCGTCGAAGTAGCTGAGCTTCGCTTTTAGGACCGCTTTCTTCAGGGTAAGGTTATATCCGGCATCCGCATTAAGCTGCCTGCGGGGCTTCCACAGTTTGGCCCTGCCTTCGTCAACTGGTGAAAAACCGGCGAAGAAGTTGCGTCCGGCCTGCAGGCTGAAGGCATTGATACCCCGGTTCAGGCTGAAGCCGCCGTCGAAATTGACGATCCCCACCGACTCAAGGTAAGTGCCGGCATTTGCGGTAAGCGATTTTCCGGGGATATCGCCCGAAATAATGTTGACCACCCCGGCCAGTGCATTGCTGCCGTATATTACCGACATCGGCCCTTCGATAATCTCTACCTGCCTGGCATTCTGCAGGTTCACCTGGCTCAGGTCAATGCTTCCGTTCAGGCGGCCGATCACCGGCACCCCGTCCACCAGGATCTTCACATGCTCTCCCGACAAGCCCTGCAGGCTCATGCCGGTTCCCAGGGAGGCGTCCTGGGTGAACCTTACGTTCATCTGGTTGCGCAGCAGCCCCGACAGATCGGTGGCTGCCGTCCTGCGTAGCTGCAGCTGGTTGATGACGTTGACGCGGTAGAGCGAACGGTCGGCGCTACCCGGATTGTACTGGGCGGTGACCACCAGCTCGTCGAGTGAGAAGACTTCCGGCAAAAGCCTGATCATGGCTTCGCCACCGGGGAAAAGGGTGTCGCTGAAGGTCTGGTAACCCACATAACTCACCTGGAAAACCGTGGGCCGGACCAGATTGTGCCTGATCATTCCGTCGTCGTCGCTCAGGTAGTATTTTGCAGTTTTCGCTCCCGTTTCGGTGGCTTTAACATGGGCAAAGGCAACAGCAGCCCCTGTGCGCGCGTCAAGCACCCGCACAGGAGGCGCCTGCGCTGCCACCATCAGTGGCAGCAGCATCATTGCCGAAATCAGTATCCGGAACCCAGCCATTATCTTACAATCACTTTGCGTGATAATGTGCCGGTTTCACTGGTGATGCGCAGGATATAGCTGCCACGGGCCACGCCGTCGAGACTGATCTCACCCGAAAGGGCATTGCCGAGCATCTGCTGTGCCACTGCCCTTCCGCTGAGGTCGTAAAGCACTGCATGCGCGTTGTTGAGCGGGCTGCTGAATGCGATCCTTATATAATCTAAGGCCGGGTTGGGATAGATATTCACCCCGCTGAGCTCAGGCGATGAGGCTGAGGCCGTTGAAATTGCCTGTACCGTAAAGGTTGTGGTGCCGGTGGATGAGCCGGAAAAGGCTTCAAAGACCACCTTATAAACCGATCCGTTGTCCTTCTGCACGAAATAGGCCAGGGAGTCGGTGATTTCCCACTGGAAGGTGGACATGTTGATGGTTTTCCAGTCATGACCGATCACATCGGCATCGGGTGAGAATGTCAGATTGGTCCAGTCGGTGAAATCTGGGGCTACCGGATGCGCTTCGGCTACGGCATGGCCTTTTTTGGTGAGTACGCCGTTCACGGGATAGTAAGTGTTCTGCACTAAAGTATTGTAGCGGGTAAATAGCAGGTCCCAGTCGGCGGCATCCGGTTCGCGGTTAACAATGCCGTTGGCGAAAGAGAAGGCCATAAACTGTTTGGTGTTGTAGGGCGTTACCTCCAGGGTGTCGGTTTGCTCGTTGCTGCCGTCGAGGCTGGCATAGCGGATGATGTATTTGTTCTGGGTTGATATTTTCCTGACAATCTGCAGTTTGCGGTACATGCCGTCGGGGGTTGCAATCAGGTAGAGCGAATCGCCCACCACATCGTGACTGGTCATGCTGTAAATGCCCCATCCGTAATCGGGATGACCGAGGGCATTACGGTTAAACGCGCCGTCTTCAAGGTCTGTGGTGTTGTTATAAAGTCTTTTCCATGAGGCCATACCGGTGGTGTCGAAGGTTTCCCAGCCGCTGATGCCTGCATTCGGGTAAGTGTAAAGCGCCACCCCGGCGCCGTCGTTCACGATGATGCCTGCGCTGAAAGCCGGGGTAAAAAAGGCGATATCCCAGATGTTTCTGGGTGAAGTCCTGACTTCGCCGTTGGTGAGGGAGAAGAATACTTCGTTTACATACTGGTTCCCCATGGATGCCGTGTAGGCCGTCTGAGCTTTAACTGCGTTTGAGAAAGAAGCAACAAGTAAGGTCAGTGATATAATGAGTGCGTTGAAAGATTTCATCTTATGGTGATTTTTAAAAAGATACAATGCGACATGGCGAAATCCGCGCCACATCAGAATAATAATGGGAATGCAGAAAAATCAGCGGACGGATGGCGGGCCGCGCAATCCATGGGCGGCGGGGATGCCGCTGATGCTGAAGGATTGCGGACAGTATTCGGGGAGTGATTGCCCTGAAAACTGTGGCTTAAGCAGGAATTCACACTCCTGCGTGTTGAGATCGGGTGACTGAAGAAAATCGACCGATGGCAGGTCCTGCGCCACCGTTATGGTTTCCTCGCGCTTGCTCAGGATGCCGTTGGGGATCAGGTTGCGCCCCCAGATATGGTGCTGATGGAAGTTGATCAGCGAGCCGAGATAAATCCAGAATACAAAGAAAGCGGTCGCCAGAATGGCGAATTTACCTGCTCCTTTTCTAAATGCGGATTTTTTCATGACTTCAGCCCGCGCCCGTTGTGGGAACCCTGACTGCTACAAAAGTAATATTTTAGATTGAATGTGAACGTAAAATCGGGCACTGGCTGAGAAATATCAATAAAATTCCGGACATATGTTCATAAATAAATTGATGAATCTGACCGGATTGGTGTTTTGTCAGTGAGATTGTCGGATCACGATCGTCTTTCCCCCACCTGCTGCCGCCACATGGCATAATACAAACCCTTCTCCCGGAGTAGTTTTTCATGAGTGCCGGTTTCCACGATTTTCCCTTTTTCAAGCACATAGATCACATCGGCATGCATGATGGTTGACAGTCGGTGGGCGATCAGGATGGTAATTCTTTCGCTGCTTCCGCTGAAGTTGCGGATGGTGTTGCTGATTTCCTCCTCGGTGATGGAATCCAGCGCGGAGGTGGCTTCGTCGAAGATCAGCAGGCGCGGCTTGCGCAAAATGGCCCTTGCAATTGAAATGCGCTGCTTTTCGCCGCCCGAAAGCTTCATGCCGCCTTCTCCGAGAACGGTATCAATCCCTTTGGGCGAATTGCTGATCAGCAGATCGCACGACGCTTTGTGCAGCGCGTCCTGCATCTCTTCGTCCGTGGCACCGGCTTTTACAAACTGCAGGTTCTCCCTGATGGTGCCTGCAAACAACTGCGTATCCTGGGTAACAAAACCTATCTGCCTCCGCAGCTCGTTGTAGCGTATCAGGTTAGAATCGTGTCCGTTGAAGCTGATGCTCCCTTCCACCGGTTTATACAGCCCGACCAGCAATTTTACCAGCGTTGACTTGCCCGACCCTGATGGTCCTACGAAGGCGATGGTTTCACCGGTCTCCGCGCCGAAAGAGATGTCATCAATGGCATTGACACTTCCTGTTTTATGCCTGAACACCACATTCCGGAAATTCAGATATTTCAGCTCTCCTGTTTCAACCGGGTTTTCCGGCCTTCTTTCAATGGGTTTCTGCATCAGTTGATCAAATGTGGCTATCGAAGCCTCAACCTCCCTATAGCTGAGGATGATGTTTCCCAGGTCCTGCAGCGGCCCGAATATGGAGGTAGAAATAAACTGCATGGCAATGAGTTCCCCGGTGGTCAGCACCTTGCGGAAGATCAGCCATAGCAGTATAAACAGAATGGACTGCCTGAGGATGCTCAGCGCGCTGCCCTGCAGAAAGGTAAGGGTGCGCACCTTTTTAACCTTTTCCATTTCAAGCTCAAATATTTTGCGTGTATGATCGCGCAAACGCTTGATTTCCGGGAAGGTAAGCCCGACGCTCTTTACCAGTTCGATGTTACGCAGCGATTCGGTAATCACCCCCGACATCTTGTTGGTTTCGCGGTTGATGCTTCGCTGCGTGGTTTTGATTTTTTTGCTTAGCAAACCGGTGAGCGACCCCAGCACCACGATGCCGATCACAAATACAGGGATCAGCATCCAGTTTTTGGTCACAGAGTACCAGATCAGAAAACCGATACCCACCACCGATGAAAACAGGATATTTATGAAAGCGTTGATAAACTGCTGGGTATCCATCCGCACTTTCTGCAGCACCGACAGGGTTTCGCCGCTTCGTTGCTCCTCAAACTCCTGAAACGAAAGGCGGAGCGTCTGTTTCAGCCCGTCGTTGAAAATCTGCATCCCGAACTGCTGTACGGCAAGGCGGGTGATGTATTCCTGAAACGATCTGGCCAGGCGCGCCAGCAAGGCCACCCCGATGGCGACACCCAGCCAGAAAAGTACCCCGCGTACCAGCTCCGCTTCGGTACGGTCGTCGGGGCTTAAAGCGTAATCGTCAATAATTTTCCCGAAGATCAGCGGATCAATCAGGTTGAGCACCTGACTGATGCCTGCCAATAAAAGCGCGGCCGCAATCAGCCATTTCCGGGGCTCGAGGTACTTCCATAAAATTCTCATGGCATAGAGGAATACAAAAAGTAAACCAATATAAGTATTTTATCCGTATTTATAAGCCGGGATGATGAAATGTGACTGAGTTGTTTAAAGCCACGAATGCACAAATATGATTTTTCCGCACCCAGCCAGGCCTCCTCATCTTATGCAGGCATTGGACCTTTCAGTTATAGGTAAAACCGCTGTAATCAATGCCGTGCGACTGAAGAAACTTCCCGAAAAGCGTGTAAGCTTCATTGACACCAAAGCGTTTTTTTATGGCTTGCAGCAGCTCCGGCCGGTTATCCGGCTCCAGGCCGAAAATTCCGTAGAGCTTCTCAACCTCCTTTGATTCAATGGTGATGGTGTATTCATAATCCGAATCGCCCCAGGCATATTCTACCGATTTACCGATATCATACCCGTCGAGGATCAACTGTCCGCTTTCGCTAAAATAAAGTTCAATGTTGATTTTAATATCCGGCCTTTCGAGGAAGTAGAGGGTGACTTTTTGCATCGGAGATTATGGTAGTTGTATTGATTGACTCAGGGGGTGTTTGGAAAACGAGTAAATACCTCCAATAAGAATCAAAGTAATCATTTACAATCATCTGCCCCCGCTTCCTTTTACATTATCTGATATTACAGGGAGCTTATTACCCCTGAAAATTACAAAAGAAACCTATATGTCAATAACTTCAATGCAATTTTTGATAATTTTTTTTGCTGAAGCATTCTGACATTTTGATTTAAACCTTTGGAGGAGCGGGTACGTTTCGTTATATTCCCGGAAAAGACTGGCAGAAAACTGATTATGTGAATATTATAAAATCATTTTGTTCGCGTTGATGGGTTGGATTACTGCCCAGGTTACCGCTCTGCCGGTTCAGTATAGAGATATGGCCGGTTAGCGCTTTCAGTTTCCCATCCTCCATCTTCCCCTAATACCAAGTTGGTTGGCTATGGTGGATGCCATAAGCACATGGTCAACGGAAATCATTTTTACCTGGATTCCCGCTTGTTGGCTCAATTCAAACGCTTTTACAGCCTCTTCCCTTGGTGTATCGATCATACCTGGCAGCCCAGTGAAGGTCATTCCTTCCGCCACATCACACATCACCAGACTTTAAGATTCAGGTTTTAAGACTGAACTTCCACATGCAGTTCAGGAGATTTAAACGATTGGAAACAGATTGCTTAGGATTAACGGTTCATAGCGACAAAATAACAAGATATGGTAACCTTTTCATTCGAATTGAGTTCAGTAAACTCATGGTTTATTATTTCTCCTTTAAAGAAATTACCACCGACCACTGCACGATAAACATCACATAAAGCAGCATAATAAAGTTTTGGGTTCAACTCAGAAGAAGTTCCAACTCGTTTATCAGTTGTGGAAATATAAACTTCTGTGGCTGTTGAATAATTTGTTACATCATTATATCCTTTAATTTCCATGGTAATTGTAGCTATAGGTTCCAGTTCAGAGTCAGTTCCCAGCCAGATTAAACCTAGTTCTTCATCCCAGTTGGCTTCGATGGTGTTTCCTAGGATAGTTTTGTCGGCATTAGATGCATCCAACGAGTCAGATCCGGATAGGGTGCCATTTTTAATATAAAGTGCATAGACCGGTTTATCAAAATTGTACTTACCAGCGTCAGATGATGGTTTGATATCTTTCTTTTCACAAGATTCAAATGTCAGAAGATTCAGCAAAAGTATGCCTGCAATTAACAATCGTCTGTATGGTTTCATGGCTTGGTTTTAACGGTTTAAAATAACGAAAATAAACGTAAGAATTTATTAATCAATTACCTCAAGACTTTTTCGCCTTTGTGGGTGTCCGTACTGACCAAATCCACTCCCAAATTAGCACACTCAACCCTATGAAAAACAGTTTTTCATCTTTCAATAAAGATACTTGTCAACTTTCGGATCTTTGTCACCGGAGAAACTTTCAGTGTAAACACTCACCTAATTATCGGTTACTACATTGCTGATTCCTGAAAAAGCGAACAGAAACGCGAACACGGATAATGCAATTATTACTTTTTTCATGATTTTATATTTTTGGTTTATTACAAACTTAATGCGAAACAGCCCCATGGCTTGTTAACGATCCGTTAATTACTGTTAATGATTCGTTAAAACCTGTAGCGGAAGGCTGAGAATAAAATAAATTTGCATTATTAATATTTAACTTTCGCAAACTCGGTTTACCATGCATTCAGTAGGGCTTTGTAATTTGTAAGTTTTACAATTTTTTGAGTATCAGATATAAACTTCTCCATTAATAAATCAGTGTCAATTTCGAATAGTTCGGCTAATTCAGCCAGCACGTCTATGATTAATTGCCACAATCTTTCTGCCAGAGTAAGTTGCATTGTTTCGGTGTTTGTGCTACGGAACATTTCGCCCAGCGATTCATAATCAGTAAATCGTTTAGCAACCGAAAGCAGGTTGTATTGTATCGTTTTGCATTTACCCGAAAGTGGCGGTCCGGATCGCAAAACTGTCAATACTCACAACAGTTTGCTTGAAAAAGAATGTTCGTGTCCACGCTTTCCCTCTGCATTTGTGCGGGAGCTGTCAGTGGCTGATGCTTCCATTTGTCCCATGATGTGTCGTTGCATATTCTCAATTATTTTTTTTTGATCTTGCTACCATTAAGCCAAACATCATTAGCAACGAGGTCAGAACGATTACCTGAATAATAAGCGACTTGTTTACTATTGAAATTGAATGTACAGGTTCAATGGAAAGAAAAAGCAAAATGGTAATAAGTCCTCTCGGCGCAACAAACAGTAATGGCAGCAACGGAATTTTGGAAAGTCTAAGCTGTACTGCGCGGAAAACGAAGATGAAAAACACAATGAACAATGTCCACCGGAAAGTTTCCGCATTTAACACCTCACCCGTCTCTATTATGTAGCCGAAAAGCAGAAAGAATAGCGCCCTCACCAGAAACGTTCCTTCTATTGTGAGTTCCCTGAATTTGATTACCTCTTTATTTAACTCATCAGGCTTGAATTTTTCAATCCATTTAAAGCGTTTCAGCTCGTCGAGGTTACCGATTGACAGACCAAAGAGCAAAATAAAAATCAGTCCCGGGAGATGATAGATTTCTGAAACGGCATAAATTAAGACTATCAGCAAAATAATAGGAACAAATTTAATATAGTGTTCAATTTTACTCAGCAGAAATGAAAGTCCGATTGTTGCAACGAAAGAAACAGCCGTGATGATGATAAGCTGCAGCGCGAAGTTTCCAAATGAAAATCTGTCAATTATTTCGTTAAGTACAAGAAAGTTGAAAATAAGAACGCCTGAAATGTCGGACAAACTGCTTTCATAAGTCACAAATTCCTTGCTGCCGGACGAGAGATTTCTGACGCTTGGAATTGCAATGGCACTGCTGATTACGCAAAACGGAATTGCATTTGTCAGGCTGTCTTTAAACCCGAAGTTTCCGTATTGCTGAAATGCAAATGCAAGAAAAAATGCCAGGGCAATCATTGAAATCAATGCGCTGGAAATGGATTTTCTGATCAGCCCGTACCTGGATTTGTTAAGTTCAAGTTCCAAAGAACCTTCCAGCACGATAAGAATTAATCCGATCGTCCCTAAGCCCGGCAGGGCGGGAGAAAGATCAGGAAACTGAATGGAATGTAGTCAGTTGTCTGACTGACCACCCTAACAGCAATAAAAGAATGACGGACGGAACTTTCGTTTTGGATGATGTCAGGTCAAATACATATGCAATGAGTAAAAGAACGCAAAATGTTATGATAACGGTTACTGCCATTGCCTGAAAATATATTTTTACTTATTGCAGGTCATTTTCTGTTCTGCACAGTTTTCAGAATATGGCTGCTATCGGGTAAATGGTTGGGCAAATCATGCTGTTTAATGCGGACAGTCAGTTGCCCCTGCTTCCATATTCTGTTTCCTTCTTATAAAAGAAGCATTTTTCTTCTTAAAAGTACATAAAGAACACCAGCTGTTGATATTATTATGCTGATTTTAATATTATCATATACTCTGATTAATGCATTCCGGACCAGTCTTTTGCGCAGCCTGTTGAGGGATTCTTGCCGTTCAGGGCAGGTTTTGGATGCCGGTTTAACCGTCAATGGCCTCAAAAAACGCCTTCAGCTTCACCATACCCAGTTTGCCGTTGGTCCTTACCTCGCTGCAGAGGTCGGGGCCGAAGGGAGCACCGGTGGGCTTACGGCTCACCGGCCGTCTACTCGATTATATGCTTTGGCTTTTCTTGCCTTCATAATATGGGTCTTTGTAGTCGTCTTCAATAATTTCATATTTGTCAACAATTTCATTTTTGATTAATGAATCGAGAAACCTCTTCTTTTCCTCCTTGTCTTTCTCGTCAACGCAGTCAATATTGAAGATATTCATTTTAAAAGAGAAAAATCCTTTTTGGTTTTCATTTACAATTAGTCCCCAGTCTTTGACAAAATATTTTTCTAACCTGCACTTAATTTTTCTAAATTCATCTATGTCTAGCTCGAGATTGTAACTCTTAAAAAATATTTTACTTACAAGCGAAGACTTACAATTTTCCATTAGGGCTTTTTTGTCTTCCGGTTCAATTTTTCCATAGAGAGTAATTTCAATTTTATAATTCCTGTCAAACAAGAATTCAATTAATTGACTAGCAAATAATATTGGCTCTAGTATTCTATTTATAAAAATCACTCGATTCATTTTTTTCTGGCCATTGCATATAACTTGTAAATAACCTCCACAAATTAGTCATTTAATTATTTACATTCACTTACAAACACTTGCTCCCGCTTCCATTTCCTTATCTCTATCTATATTACAGGGAGATTATTGTCCCCGAAAAATACAAAGGAAAACTATATGCCAGAAATATTCCGTGAATTTTTT
>CAZDBX010000022.1:0-25033 GCA_964503805.1 uncultured Lentimicrobium sp.
ATAACTGAACCGGCAGCGCTGATGGAATGACGTAAGCAGGAAACCGGATTTCCCAGGCCAAAAGCTTATACCTAAAGCCGGGGAGCTACAGGCGAAGGAACAATATTTCTTACCGGCCTGGTGCTTTTGAGATACAGATACATCGCCCTGAGGTCTTCATCTTTCATCTCCGTAAAATTTTGCCAGGGCATGGGCGGAAGCAGCTTTCGGCCTCCTTCAATTCCTTTATACCAACCCTGTTTCAAGGCTTTGCTGAACTGTTCTTCCGTCCAGGTCCCGATGCCCGTTTCGTCAGACGTTATGTTGGCGGCGAAAGATACGCCCCAGGGTCCCGCAGCCATGGTAAGGTCTTCGTTCAGAAGGGCCCAGCCCTTCCTTACAGCATTCGCATCAACTTCCCGTATCGGCCGGTCGGATGGGTAACCCGACAATAAAAGGGAATCGATTAGCTCCGGACCTTGCGGGCCCATTTTTTTCGGAGAATGACAATCATGGCATCCGCTGATGGTGACGAGGTATTTTCCATGGGCAAGCATTGCTTCCATACTGGTGTCGGCTGCTGCTGATTGACGCTGTTCAATACGCTCTTCTTTTTGTGCGCAGAAAGTAAGTAAACTCAGGGACGCTGCGAAAGCGATTATTGCAGAAAAAGTTTTCATAACGGTATATTTAAGGTTAATAAAAAAGGATGACCGGCCGGAAGAGAAAATGGTGGTGCCGGTCAGGAGATTATTAGTGAACACATACCAGATGTTGTTTGTTCAAAGGAGGGTATGTTAATCGCCAACAAATAATTCTGAAATATTTTTTGGTGATCCGGGAAAATTTACAATCCTCTTTGAGTAAATTTTCTTTACTTTGGATTTTCAAATTGAATGCTTCTTAATGAATAAATGTTGACCGGAATAAGTATAGATTACCTGATTCTTACGGCAGCCATTCTGCTCCTGCTCAGTATCGTTGCAAGTAAAACAAGCGGGAGACTTGGCGTTCCCTCCCTGCTCCTGTTTATGTTTATCGGTATGCTTGCCGGCGCCGACGGGCCCGGGGGTATTGATTTTTCAAATACGGCGTTGGTTCAGCTGCTTGGCGTATTTGCACTCATTATCATTTTGTTCTCCGGAGGTCTCGACACCCGTTGGGTAAGTGTAAAACCTGTTCTGTTCAAGGGGTTGATACTGGCAACTTTAGGTGTAATACTGACCGCTGCGACAGTTGGTGTGATTGTATGGCAACTTACTGATTTTTCGCTTATTGAGGGTCTTCTGCTCGGGGCTATTATCTCTTCGACCGATGCTGCAGCGGTATTTTCAATTTTGCGATCGAAAAACCTTGGGCTGAAGAAGCGTCTCCGCCCCCTGCTTGAACTGGAATCGGGGAGCAACGATCCCATGGCTTTTTTCCTCACCATAACCCTGATGCAGTTGTTACTGGTCCCGGATACAAGCCTTTGGGAAGGAATATTGTCTTTTTTGTTGCAGATGAGTATTGGTGGTTTGGTCGGCTATCTGATGGGCCGGTTGATGGTATGGGTGCTTAACCGTATCCGTCTTGATTATGACGGTCTTTACCCTGTGCTGATTATCGGGATGGTGTTGCTGATCTACTCGCTGGCTGCATTTTTTAAGGGAAATGGTTTTCTTGCCGTTTACATTGCCGGTGTGATTCTGGGTAACCAAAGTTTCATCCACAAACGCAGTATTCTTAAATTTTTCGACGGTCAGGCCTGGCTGATGCAGATCATTATGTTCCTTGCCCTGGGGCTGCTCGTCTATCCGTCAAGGATTGTTCCGGTGATCGGAATCGGATTGCTCGTATCCTTCGTGCTGATTTTTGTCGCCCGTCCGTTGAGCGTGTTTCTGAGTCTCTCTTTCTTTAAAATGCAGATCCGGGAAAAATTGCTTATATCCTGGGTCGGACTCAGGGGGGCTGTGCCCATTATTTTTGCGATATTTCCCCTGATGGCGGGTTTACCCAATGCAGAAATGATCTTCAATATTGTTTTCTTTGTTGTGTTGACTTCTGTAGCCGTGCAGGGAACAACGCTGGCCCCTGTCGCCCGTTGGCTTGGACTGTATCAGTGGGAGCCACCTAAAAAGAAATATCCTCTTGAACTTGATCTGACCGAAGGATTTCACAACGAACTGGTTGAAATCACGGTGCCGGAAGACTGCAGTGCAGCGGGTAAACCCCTGGTCGAAGTCGGATTTCCGCAAACCGCACTGATCGTTATGATCGAGCGGAATAAAAAGTACATTACCCCCAAAGGAACTACCATCATTGAGCCTGGTGACAACCTGCTGGTGATGACCGACCGCCCCGAAGACCTGGCAAGCGTAAACAGTTGCCTGGGAATTAACAGTGTTACCTGAGATAATATATCTGATTTCCCTTGTATTTCATTGATAACCTATATTTCCGGTCTTTAGAATCCTTCTAAATTCACGAACAGGTTTGATAATCGGAAAACACCTGCTATTTTTGCCTGCGATATGAATTTTAAATCACAACGATTAAACTAACCACCAACCATGAAAAGATTACTTATTGTATGCGGATTCGCCCTGTTATCAGGACTGATGTTCAGCAGTTGCGCCAAAGAGGAAGATGAGCCGGTTCCCCCGGCAATTGCTTTCAACCAGCAAGCGGGTTATGTAACCGGTGATGTTACCGCTTCATACGGAGACACCCTCAGGTTCGGGATTATCCTTCAGGGCAATGGAACCGACAACATTGTAAAATTCGGTATCAAAGCCAACAATCAGGTATTGCTCGATTCTACCATCAATACCCAGAGCTTTGTGTTTAATTTTTACACAATAAAAAGTATTGCCGATCAGGAAGTTTGGGTTTTCACAGCCACCGATATCGCCGGAAACAAAAAAGAAGAAAGCATCACCATCACCGGAGAATTCGGGCCGATCAATGCTTACACCACCATTCTGATGGGTGCGCAGGACAATGTTGATACCGAGAGTTTCCTTTCATTCAGCGATAATCAGGCAACGAAGTATTTCCAGGCATCAGCTTTTCAGAACCAGGAGAAAATAGACCTTTTCTGTTTCTATGAAAATACAGCAACACATCAGAACATGATGTCACTGGGCTCTCCCGGTTCGAACATTACCGGAGTTTTCGAAGGCGCTTCTTCACCCGATAATTATACCACCAAAAACCTGACCCGCTTCTTCAAAACCGGACTCACTGCCGCACAGTTCGACGCCATTCAGAATGACGCAGTTATCATCGATGCTTATAATGCAGATGAATCCCGTAAAAAAGCCAGTGTACTGACCGCAGGGGAAGTGTATGCCATTAAGATCCAGTCGGGTTTGTATGGCCTGATCAAGGTGATAGCAGTTTCAGGAGAGGAAACCGGCACCCTTGAAATAGCAGTTAAAATTCAAAAACAGTAAATGAAATCAAAATCAATGTTGAAACTGCGGGGCTTCATGCTGGCCCTGCAGTTTTGTTTGTTGTCTGCAAGTTCGGTTTTTCTGACTTCCTGCAGTCCGGAAGAGGAAATCAACAGGGCTTCGGTTATTCTTAAATCCGGGAGTGCCTACACGGCTCCGGGTGAGGAGGTCTCTCCGGGCGGAAAAATCAACATTGGCGTACTTGCTTCAGGTAGCGGATCTCCGCTTACTTATCTGCGCATTGAACGAATAACAGGCAATGATACAACCATTCAGCTTGATAAAGGGATATACGTTGGCAAAGAGGGCTTTGACGCCGATTTCAGTTTCCCGAAGGGTCAGGCCGCTTCAGAGGTATGGCGGGTACTGGTGATGAATGCCGACCGTGATACCGCCACTGCCAGTATCATGGTGCGCAAAGGGGCCGGTACCAATTACGGACCCATCCATCACTATGCTGATGTGGTGCTGGGAATGCAGCATAATTATACTTCTCCTTCATATCTTGATGCCGACCTTGGCCTGGTTTACGATGACGTTTCCGTCGCGGGTAAAGAGAGTAGCATTGATATTGTTTCTTACTTCTATTTTACTTCAGGATTGCCATCGCCTTCGCTTGCCTGTCCCGGTTATACCTCGGTGGTAGGATATTACCCGTTGATCAATAACTGGCCCGTAAAGAATTCCACCCTTTTCGACTACAATACGTCGGATAACGACCTGATTTCTCCGGCGGCTTTTGACGCTGCGGTAAATGACAGCTTACTGGTCACCGGTTACAATCCCACGAAAGTAAGCGGTAACTGTAAATATGCCTATTCAGGCAAGGTGATTCCTTTCAAAACCCAGCAGGGTAAATACGGCCTGCTTAAAATTGTGCTGGCCGATGAACATGAAGAGGGTACCATGCTGCTCGAAATTAAGATTCAGCAATAATTTTTCTTTGAAAATGAGAAACCGTTATATAATCTGGGCCTTTGCTGCCATGCTATTATCCGCCGAAAGCATGATAGCCCAGCCCTGCCTCGAAGGCCGTGTAATTGATGCCGTGAGTCTCTCTCCATTGCCGGGAGCCAGCTTGCTGGTGAAGGCCGGGAAAGGCACCATTACTGACAAGGACGGGGCTTTCAGGATATGTGCTTTACAGGGGGACTCTGCAACCCTTACCATCAGTTACCTTGGTTATCAGACCTTACGCGGGCGTTTTGCCACCGATGCTTCCGGTCTACGCATCCTGCTTTCACCGGCAAGCACTGAAATGGAAACCTTTGTGGTTTCGGCGACCCGCACCGATAGCAGAATCGCCAATACCCCGGTAAGGATAGAGCAGGTAGGTCCCGCTAAAATGCAGGCGCTTCCGCTACAAAACGTTGATGAGGTGCTGAAGATTGTTCCCGGAGTGAATTACGGCCGGTCATTCGGAATATTCAGCACCAAAGCCACAGTCACCATGCGCGGGATGAGTGGCAAGGAGCAGGGTAGGGTTCTTATTCTGGTGGATGGCATTCCGATGAATAAAAGCGATGGAGGCGGTTTCGACTGGAACATGATTGATGCCGCTCAGATTGAGAAAGTGGAAGTGACCAAGGGCGCCGGCTCGGCCATCTATGGAGGAAACGCTATGGGCGGAATTATCAACATCATTACCAGAAAACCTGTTGAAAAGCTGTTCCTCAATGCCGGAATCTCCTATGGATCATTCAATACCATGAGCGGTAAACTTAACGCCGGGGGAGCGATCAAAGTCAGGCAACCCGGCAATTCCTGGACCTGGACGGCGAATACCTTTTACCGGGCCAGCGACGGCTACATCACACAGCCGGACGCCGAGCAGCAGGCCAATCCTTACATCGTAAAAAGTGACCTGCGCGAAGGAGGTGCTTCGTTCAGGACAAATTACAATATCGGAAGCAGGCACAGTATCGGAGCCAGCCTCAATTATTACAATGACAATCGCGGAACCGGCGAAAAGGTGTTTCAGCCGCGGGGCAACACCACGGATCACGACTCTTACGGAATCACCCTGAATTATAAAGGCTACCTGGGTAGTTACACCCTGAACTCCTCCGCTTATTTCCTGAATGAGGATTATAAGAAAGTGAATGAGTATCTGAAAGATGATTATACCTGGTATGAGGTGCTCAGCACCAGAAGGGATTTTGGATGGCTTACCACGGTTACACGTGAACTGGACAGTAATCATAAACTGACGGGAGGTTTCGACCTGCGCAACGGAAGTGTGGATGCTTATGATAAATACTACACTTCGACCGACATCATTTACAACGCAGGTAAAATGAACACCTGGTCAATGTTTGCCCAGGATGAAATAGGCCTGTTCAATGACAGGGTACGCATCCTTGCCGGAGTGCGTTACGATATTGCCCGTTTCTATGATGGATTATTTTACACGGAAGCGCCCACGCAGGAGTCGTTCTTTATGGAAGCATACCAGAACAAGGCCATGCCCACACACATCCGCAGCGCGGTAAGTCCGCGTATTTCAGCCCATTATCGCTGGAATGACCAGAGCCGGGTTTACGCCGGGTATTCCAGGGGGTTCAGGCCGGCAGTGCTTGATGATATGTGCCGCAGCGGCAGGATTAAGGGTGGTTTCAAAGTGGCCAGTCCGGATCTCAGGCCTGAATACCTTAATAATTTTGAGACCGGTATCGACCTGAGGCCTTTTGCCAACGGCCCGCTGAATGGTTTATCCCTCGAAGCTTCGGCATATTATTCGAAAGGCAGCGATTTTCAGTACTATGTAACCAATGGACAGACTATAGATATGGGTTTTGGTGAACGTCCGATACTTATCAGGGCCAATATCAGCGAAGTGGAAATTTATGGCGCGGAATTATCCGTAAATTTTGAAATCACACCGGCTGTTTCCTTCTATTCCGGATACGCCTTCGCCAGCGCTGAAATACTGGATTATGTAAAGATCGCCGCAAATGATACCATTGATCTTGCCGGCAAAACCATGACGGATGTGCCGCGGCACATCATCAACGCAGGACTGATCTGGACTAACAGGTTTGTCAATGCCGGAGCCTCATTCCGGTATACCGGGGCCGCTTACATTAATGATCAGAATACCGTGGATGAAATTTTAAACCTGGATAAATATCCGGGATACTCAACCCTTGATCTCAGGTTCTGGAGGCCGGTCGGCAGGCACCTTAAAGTCTCGCTGAACGTGCAGAATCTGTTTGATGAAAAAATATACGACAGCAAATTCAACGTGGGGCCCGGGAGATTTATCACAGTTGGTCTGGAAGCCGGTATCTGACAACATCCGGATACCGGCCTGCTTTTTAAACATGAATCTTAATCACTTTAAACTAAGTACCTGATATGAGAAAAATTTTGATCACAGCAATTGCAATGATGTTTACCGGCCTTTTACAGGCACAGACCAACGACTTTTATGATGATGCTCCCCTGAATGAGCTGAAAATGAGCAAAGTTATAATTGACGGCGAGGTGGCAAATCCCGGAGAGGTTGATTTTTCGGCGCTTCAGCGCAGGGAGGTGATCGTAAAGGAGACCCTGCTGGATGGTGAGAACGGAAAATTTACCGGAGCCTATCTTTATGAGGGTTATTCGCTTTATGATATTCTGAATGCTGCTATCCTGAAAAAAAAGAATGAAGCTGAGTTTCCGCCCATCATTGATCTTTTTGTGGAGGTTGAAAATGCTTCAGGGCAAAAAGTGGTGCTCAGCTGGGGCGAATTGTATTATCCCATCCACAGGCATGAAATTATAATTGCCGCGGCTGTGCGCAGGATCGTACCTTCAAAAACAAAGGAACTCTGGCCTCTGCCGGTAGATTCAAAACTCGTGGTGGCTTCCGACCTTTACACGGAGCGCAATATCAGCAATCCGGTTAAAATCACCGTACGCTCATCAAAAATTGCATTTAAAATTGACCGGAATATCCCTGATATGTATGCACCGGAGCTACAGTTTAAAGCTGGTGACAAGCTGCTCAGAACCCTTGAAGAAGGCAAACTGACTGGTAATATGGTTTCGTACGGAGCCGTTTTTTATGGGAGAGGCACGGGTATCCACGGTACAACACCTTTCACCGGAGTGATGTTCAAGGATTTTACCGCTGACCTTTATCCTGTATCAAAACAAAACCTGATGACCGGAATGATTCTGGTTTCGGCACCTGACGGCTATCGTGCAGTGTTTACCTACAGCGAAATATTTAACCGCAACGATCAGGCTGAAGTGTTGATTGTTCCGATGTACGGCGTAAAAACCCAGGGGGCGTTTCTGCTGTATCCGGCCGCTGATTATTTTTCCGACCGTTCCATCCGTTGTCTGAATGAAGTGCGTTTTTTACAGGCTGACGAACTTTAGACCTTATAGCGTTGTTAAATATCCGGGTAACTGATGCCGTTGCCCGGATTTTTTTTGCTGTATTTCCTGCTAATACTGACTTATGGGTAATTTTACTTATGGGCTGTTTTGTCACCGGGGCCCTTAAAAGTAGTATTTTGACGGATTGCGCAGGACCATATCCGGGTGTATTTTTGTATCATAGAAAACCGGACCGGTTATCATGCCAGATTTATCTGGTCCGGTTTTTTTTACCAATTTATTTAACTTGAATTCTAACCCGGACCGTTATGAAAAAAGTCATTCTTTTATCAGGATTTATGCTTTCTCTGCTTGTATGCTTCGGGCAGCTGAAACCTGAAAATAAAGCAAAAGCAAAAGCTCCGGGCCTGATGCTTGGGCTGGACAGTACCATTATAAAAATGGAATATGCCAGGTGGAATAACGAGAATCCCGATGAGTCATGGGATGTTACTTCATTTCCCAACAGATTGGTATTCTATTGCCTCAAATCAGAAAACAAAAACAGGTCAAATGTGGCCCATGTTTACGATTTCGATGAAAACGGGGTCAATTACAAATATACTACGGTTGCCACCCAGGAAAGGTTTAAATATGCCTGCGATTATCTGAATAATATTGCCTTGAGAAACAGATATGTATATGAATATCAGGGGGTAAATGAGTTTAATCAGGGTGTCTGGATTTCAAACAGGTTCATGGCAGAATACACCGGTTGTAATTGTGGCAACCTGAAAGTTACCGTTACGGCGAATATCCCGGAAGACGCAATGACTACTATTGTTGATAAATGTCCGGTAATCCCCGGTAAGTCCGGTGAGTTGTTATCTATCGTCTATACACCATTGAATTAATCTTTCCGGGTGGATCGTTTAAAAGGCTGTTACCTTCGGGTTCAGCCTTTTTTTGTTAATTTACTGATAAAAACAACCTGAAAAGTCTGACTGTTGTTCTTTATTGTTAACTTTACATTTTACTAAACCAAATATTATGAAAGCAAAAAGTTTACTTATCGCAAGTTTAGCGTCGGTTTTCGGGATTGTAATGATCACCGCCTGTGGTGGCGGAGGACAGAAAGGGACTACTGAGTCTGCTCAGGTTGAAGAAACTGCAGATCCTGCAGCGCAGCTGGCACGCGGGGAGCAGATTTATAAGGAGAAGTGCTTTGCCTGTCACCAGGCTGACGGACAGGGGCTTCCCAATGTATTCCCTACGCTTACCGGCTCCGACTTCCTGCTCAACAATACCAGGATGGCTGTGGCCCAGGTGCTGAATGGTTCAGAGAAAGTATCAGCAGGTGGAACGGTAAGTTATCCGGCACCTATGCCGCCTCAGTTGGATAATCATGAAGATGCGGTCGCCGTTATCAATTATGTGTTGAAGAATTTCGGCAATGACGGCAAACTTATTACCGTTGAGGATGTCAAAGATATAACTGTTGAAAGATAGTAAACAGTTTATCATTTTCTAAGGGGACTCCGGTCTCCTTTTTTGTTTATAGCAAAAGGCTGAGTTTGATTTCTACATATTTGAATTACCCGATCAATCCCTGTTTGAAAACCCGGTGAACACATTAGCGGAGACAGTTTCGTTACCTATCCGGAAATTTACTGCTTACGTCTTGTATTTTGGAAATGTTTACCATCCGCGATGTAATTTCTTTTAATTTTATAGCTTAAAATAGTAATTCTATGGCAAAAGCTCAGATGCATGAAAGTGGCCCTTCAGGCGCTATATACGGATTGGGGCTGATTGGCGCAGCAGTTTACTTTATTTCGCATGCCACCGGTTTCTGGATGGGCGTCCTTGGATTTCTCAAAGCCCTGGTATGGCCAGCATTTCTGGTATATGAAGCCATGAAGTCACTGGGGATGTAACCGCCTTAAAAGCGCTGTTTGCACACCGGGTTTTCTATTTTTCGGGAAACTCCCATAGGGTGCGCCCCGAAATCAGGAAAGGGTTGTTCTTATTTGTTAAAGACTTTAACACGCAATGCATGAAAAGAGTTTTTCTGATTGTTATGCTGGTCCTCAACCTGCTTGTGTTGCTGGGGCAGTTGTGGCCGGCGGGCGCTCCTCCATTTGCTGCCGTTGTGAATATTGCTTTTCTTTTGCTTACGCTGATTCTGATCGTTTATTTGCTGGTTAAACAGCGGAAATAATCCGGATTTAAGTTCCGGTGAAATCATATCAGTACATCCAGCCCGAAGGTAATCATGATCAGCAGATAATAGAGGTTGATAAGCAGGAATGATGATTTAAACCTTACGCTTTCGAGTGAGGGTTTCAGCAGTTTTACAAATACAGCCACCAGCAGGCCTGAAAGTATCCACACTGCCCAGACAGCCGTTTTATGGTGGAAAGCGTAAAATCCCGGCAACAACATGGCCGACACAGCCGTGGCAACTATCCACATAAAGGTGAGGCGGCGGATCTGAACATGTGATAGTCTGGCAGTGAGCGATTTGATGCCTGCCAGTTCGTACTGTTCCCCAAACCGGAGGAGCAGCAGCCAGAAGTGGGGCACCTGTCCGATAAAGAAAAACATGGCAAGGGCAAACGCAGCCGGATGGGCGATGTCACCTCCTCCTGCCACCCATCCGATCACCGGTGGCAGGGCGCCAACCACGCCGCCGGGAACAGCCGCAAAGGCGGTAACGCGTTTCAGCGGGGTGTAGATGCCATTGTACCAGACAAATGTCAGCAATCCCAGGAAAGCAGGCAACCACCCTGAAAAGTGCCAGAGTATGGCGGTACCGGTAACTGCAAAAAAAATCGTCCAGGCCAATGCAGTTTTCCGGCTGATTTCTCCGGCAGGGATAGGCCGGTTGCGCGTGCGCGGCATCAGCAGGTCGGTTTTGTACTCCTGAATCTGATTCAGGGCAGAAGCTGCACTCGCGAGCAGAAATACTCCGGCTACCGGAAATATTATTTCCGGAGAGATTCCTCCCATTCCGATAAGGTAACCGGTAAAAGTTGTCAGCGCTACCGGTAAAGAAATCCTGAATTTGCAGAGTCGCGAGAGGGCAGCATAACGGGAATATGCTTTCTCAATCATTCAAGTGTCTTCAGATATTCAATAATCCGGGCGATGTCCTCTTTGCTCAGCTGCTCTTTGTAAGAGATCATCTGCCCTTTGACGTAGCCTTTGACGATATCTTCGTTTGGTTCATAAATTGATTTAATGATATAGTCATCGTCGGCAACGATCTCACGTTCTGTGTTACCTGTAATTACCGAATGGGTATTTCCGTAAAGACCTTTGAAAGTGGGACCGATCAGTTTGGTACCGTCAACGGAATGACAGGCCAGGCATCCGTTGATCTGAACAAGCTGTCTTCCAGCTGCTCCCGGTTTGGCTGCCACAGCCGATTGCCTCGACGTGTCAGCCATAGATGCATACCAGCTGTCAAATTCCTGTTGGGGAAGTACCTTTACTTCAGTAAACATATAGGAATGCGAAAGACCGCAGTATTCGGTACAGAAAAGTTCATAATTGCCTTCCTTTTGCCCGATAAACCACATTTTATTGGTTTTACCGGGAACCATATCCTCTTTCACCCTGAATGCGGGGATATAGAGACTGTGGATGACATCAACGGAGATCAGGTCAAGCGCCACGGCTTTATTGACCGGGATATACAAAGTGTCGGTTTTTATCCCGTTTTCATATTCGAACAGCCATGACCACATTCTGGCTGTAGCTCTTACTTTCATGGCGTCGTCAGGAGCTGTCTTCATGGGTGAATAGCCCGCCCAGCCATAGAAAAACATAACAAGAACGAGGATGGTAGGAATTACCGTCCAAACAATTTCAAGCGTATTGCTTCCGTGAATCTGGGTAGCAACCGGATTCTTTTTTTTATTGTATCGGTAAACAAACCAAAGCATGGTTGCGGTGATTCCGACCAGAAAAATAACCGATATGCCGATAATTACAGCAAATGCTGTATCGGTCGTAGTAACAAAGTTTGATGCTCCTGAGTACATAGCTTCTCCTATCTGTAAAGGTAATCGAAAAAGGTGACAACGATCACGGCGGCAAATATGGCAATGACCAGACTAACCATAATCCAGTATATTTTATGATCGAATTTGAGGTGCATAAAATAGAGCAATACGATGGCGCCTTTCAGGGATGCGATAATCAGGGCGGCGGTAGTATTGTATGCGCCAAGTTCAACACTGGTGATCAGCACGGTGATTACTGTCAGCACAATCAGGCCGAGTAAGACCATGATGTGGGTGGCGTAAGGTACAATATGGTGTTTTTCGTTTTCCATGAGTGACAAATATTAATGTATCAGGTAGAATAAGGGAAACAGGAAAATCCAGATCAGGTCAACGAGGTGCCAGTAAAGGCCGCTGTTTTCAAGCAGGGCATATTTGCCGCTGTTGACCGCCCCTGTTTTTACTTTATACAGGGTAATGCCCAGCAGCACCATTCCCACGATGATATGAACCCCATGTAAACCGGTCATGAAAAAGTACAGACTGAAAAACAGCATATCCCCGTTGCTCAGGTTTTTCATCAGTTCTGAGCCAGGGTACATCCCGTGCTCAAATTTTCCGCCCCATTCAAAGTATTTGTTGACCAGGAATGTGAGTGCAAGAAGCAGGGTAATGCCCAGCATCAGCATGGTCAGTTTACGGTCATTTTTTTGCAGTGCCGAAATTGAAATGGCTACGGTAGCGCTGCTGACAAGCAGAATGATGGTGTTGATAAATCCCATAGTGATGCTCAGTTCTTCATGAGCCAGGTGGAATGCCACGGGATTCATGTGTCTGTAAACAGAGTAAACGATAAACAGCCCTCCGAAAAGCAGGATTTCGGTGAATATAAACAGCCACATGCCAATCTTGGACGCAGTGTCGTCGCGGTGCGCGTCGGCGTGATGTTGGTGGGTTAATGTTTCCATAGGTTCCGCGGATTAGTATTCGTAAGGTCCATGTTTCACTTCAGGGATCTCTTCGAAATTTTCTACAATGGGAGGGGAAGGGATTGTCCATTCCAGCGTTTTGCCATCCCATGGATCATCTACTTCTTTGCCACTGCCTTTGCGGGCTTTGATCAGGTTGATGATGATGATCAGCAGTCCTGTCGCCATGATCCATGAACCAACTGTCGAGAGAATGTTTGCCGAGTGGAACATGGGAAGGTAATCGTAGTAACGGCGGGGCATGCCGAGCAGTCCGAGGTAGAACATCGGGAAATAAAGCATGTTGAAGCCGATAAAGAAGATGATCAATCCGGTATTTGCAACCTTAAAGTTATAGACCCTGGCAAACATTTTGGGGAACCAGTAATGCAGGGCGCCAAAGAAGGCGAATCCGGTCCCGCCGAAAACAATATAGTGGAAATGAGCAACTACAAAAGCTGTATCGTGCACATGAATATCCGTTGCAAGAGATCCGAGCACCAGGCCGGAGAAACCACCGATCATAAAGACAAATACAAAGGCGATGGCCCAGTAGAATGGGGTCTGAAGATTGATGGAACTTTTATAAAGTGTCGCTGTCCAGTTAAACACTTTGATCGCAGAGGGGATGGCAACCAGAAAAGTGAGCAGGGAGAAGACCCAGCGGGAGGTTGAACTCATTCCGGAGGTAAACATATGGTGACCCCAGACAAAATATCCGACGAAAGCGATTGCCATACTTGAAATTACAATGGCGGTATAGCCGAAGATCGTTTTCCGGGCGAATGTCGGGATGATTTCAGTGATGGCGCCCATGGCCGGCAGGATCATAATGTAAACAGCAGGATGGGAGTATATCCAGAACAGGTGCTGGTACAGGATGGGATCGCCGCCTATGGCCGGATCAAAGAAACCGATACCCAGCAGGCGCTCGGCAATGACCATCAGGAAGGTGATGCCAACCACCGGAGTTGCCAGCAATTGGATCCAGCCGGTTCCGTATAGTGCCCAACCGAAAAGCGGCATGCGCAGCCAGCCCATGCCGGGGGCGCGCAGGCGGTGCATGGTTACGATGAAATTCAACCCTGTCAGGATAGATGAAAATCCCAGGATAAAGGCGCCCGTTACCGCTGCAACCACGTTGGTGTTGGTCTTGAGACTGTATGGCGCATAAAAGGTCCATCCGGTATCGGGCGGGCCGTCGCCGATAAACTGCGAAATCAGTACAATGATGGCGCCTATGATGTAGAGGTACCAGCTCATCAGGTTCAGCCTGGGGAAGGATACATCTTTGGCCCCGATCAGGATGGGAAGGAAGAAGTTGCCGAATACAGCCGCCACACCGGGGATTACAAAAAGAAAAATCATGGTCAGCCCGTGCAAAGTGAACAGGCCATTGTATGTCTGGGCGCCCATAATCTGTTCGCCCGGAGAGATCAGTTCATATTTCATCAGCAGCCCCATTACGACGCCGGCGAGGAAAAAGAACATCATTGAATAAAAATATAAAAGACCAATCCGTTTATGGTCGGTGGATGTGATCCATCCAAGTATGCCCTTGTGTTTTCCCTGGTATTCCAGGAAATTGGGCTCTCTGTTTGTATGGGTAAAATCAGTCATAGGTTGATTTCTCTTTAGTTTGAAGTAGTTTTCTTGCGGGGTTTCAGCACCAGGATCAGAAAGACAATCAGTGCAATGATCAGGATTATACTGCCTGCTACCTTGGTGACATTAAGCACATATTGCTGCCCGGCAGGGTCGTAGGTGTAGCAGAATTGAAGGATCTTGTAAATGGTTGGACCGCTTTTTCCCTGCGCTGTTTCAATAAGGGCCATTTTAAATTCGAATGGAAGGAAGTAAGTTCCCTGAAGATAGCGGGTGATTTTTCCATCCTGACTGATCATGATCAGGGTAGCCGAATGCATAAAATCATTTCCGGCCTTTTTGAACCTGAACCCAGTAGCTTCTGTGCCTTTGGCAATATTTGCACTGTCGGCGGTATAGAACATCCAGCCCGATTCATCAACTGGTTTGCCTACCAGTTTCAGGTAATTTTCCCTTTTACGGATCGCGAGGTCACTCCCTTCGCGCGGATCAAAACTGATTGTAATTACCTGAAAATCTTTACCCAGGATGAGGTCTGTCTTACCGATTACTTCAGCCACACTGGTCATCAGGGGGCTGCAGATTCCGGGACAACGGTAATAGACCCACATAAGTACGGTGGGTTTGTTGATCAGCTGCTTCAGGTTAACCGCCTGCCCGGTTGTATCTATCACCATCAGGTCATCAGGAATATATTCATCCAGATGCTCAACAATGCCAATTTCCAGTTCAGGAGATTTGATGTCCTGGGTTGCTTTGATGGTTTGTCCCGGCATTATCAGCGGGACAAGGAACATGATCAGGCTAAAAAGAATTGACTTTTTCATACTAGCACTTTTTTAATTCAGCATTTCATAACCCTTGCGGTCAGCCGCGAAAGGTTTCAGAATCCGGCGGTTTGAAAACTCAATCCGTCAAACATTTTATTTTGTGTTCGTCGCCCGGATGTTCATCGGTGCAGCAGGTACAGGGTATGTCAGAGATGAACAGGAGTTCAGAAATCATGATTATCAAAGTTAACAAAAACAGGCACTAATGCACATGGTGCTGCAGACTCTCTTCGAGGTATGGGTGGTTGCGCGGGATCAGCGGGGCTGCTGCCAGCGCTTTCGCTGTAATAAACATGAAAAGACCTGCAAAGCCAACGAAAAAGCCGATTTCGGTAATGCCGAATACCGGGTGGTGCAGCACTGCCGGAAAAATCTGCTCATAGAGATCGAGGTACTGGCCTGCAATCAACAGAATGGCAATTGTTTTCACAACCCTGATGTTCTTGTTAAGCACCTGGGGTAGCAGGAATACAAAAGGCAGGAACCAGTTAATAAAGAAATTGACATAAAAAATCACTTTGAATCCGCTGTGCCAGCGATGCGCAAAGTATTCGGTTTCTTCAGGGATATTTCCGTACCAGATCAGCATGAATTGAGAGAAAGCAAAATACCCCCACACAATGCAAAGCATGAAAATATATCTGGAGAAATCAAGCATGTGACTCTTGTTAAGCGCTTTAAAATGACCTTTTTCATGGAGGAGGATCACCACCAGTACCACTGTTGCCGAGCCATGGAAAAATGCGGCGACAAAATTCTTAAGCGAGAAGATGGTGCTGAACCAGTGTACATCCAGCGACATGATCCAGTCGAAGGAAGCGAATGAAAAGGTTACTGCCAGCAGGAAAATATGAATCTTAGAGTAAGTTTCGCTTTTTTCAAACCACAGCATACCACCCTGGGCATCCTCAGCCAGCGAGGCGTTTCTGATCAGGCGGGTCATCACCATCCAGGCGATGAAAAACAACACCATCCTTATAAAGAAAAACGGGATGTTGAGATAGGGGGACTTATGCTGAATCAGCGTGTCGCCGGCAAGCGCTTCTTCGTGGGTCCAGTGGTAAACCGAATGCATGCCGAAATACAAAAGAAGCATGATGATGCCGGCATAAGGGATGTAGGCCATCATGGCTTCGGGAACCCTTTTGAACATAGATGACCAGCCTGACTGTGAAATATGCTGGATGGCGATGAAAAAGCTGGCACCAATGGCCAGTGAGAGGAACATGTAATTGTTGAGCAGCAGATTGGCCCAGGCCCTTGCAGGATCAGCAATGAAACTGTAAATAATCACAGCCGCTCCGGCGGTGATCATGGCAATGGCTGTATATTGAAAGCCCTTTGACAGCGTGATTTTTGTATCCATCTCAGCTCCTTTATTTTGCGGTGTTGGCTTGCAATTCGTTTTTCACAAACATGGCAATTTTCCAGCGGTCTTCAGGCCTGATCATCTGCCCGTGCGCGCCCATCACCTGATAACCTGCGGTGATAACATGAAAAATATCCGATTCGGGTGCCGCCAGCATCTTTTCCGAGAGCAGTGAAGCCGGTTTGATGGCATACCTGCCGCTGGTGTGCAGGTAGCCGTTGCCGTCGCCCAGCGCACCGTGGCAATTCCGGCAGAATATGGCATATTTTTCTTTCCCTGCCTTCAGATGATCTTCGGTCAACTCCAGCGGATTGGAAAGTTCAACGGCAGCCAATGCCCTGCCTTCAGGTGAATTGGGATAAGGATAAGGCATAATTTCACGCGAAATGGTATTTTCGGCCGGTAAACGCATGGTCATACTGTCACCGAAGTTGGGATTCGGGGCATAGGTTTCGTAGGCCAGCGAATGCGCCATGTCGGGAAAATACTCGTAACCCTTGTCGTTTCGCGAACGGTCGCATGAAACTGCTGTTATCAGGATACACAGGGCGGCAACGGAAGCCCGGTTGATTCGATTTATTGTCATGCCGCTTATTTTTGTGGTTTTAACTCTTTTTCGTACACTTCAACTGCGCCCTTCTCTTTCAGTATCCCCTCCAGTTCACCGGTCTTGCTGCCGCTGAGGGCTTTGTCGAAAATCATCACAAACTTGTCGTCGGTCGACCTTGCATCGGGAAGGATGTACGCCTTGCCCGGGTATATCTGCGCCCTGACGGAGAAGGTGAAAAGGCTGGCAAGGGTCACGGTGAGGATGGTAATCACGATGGTGACAACGATAAATGAAGGGAAGGCGTTGGTGGGCTTGCCGCCGTAGTTTACCGGCCAGTCGATCACCGCCGTGTAATACATAAACGCGAGTACGCCCGCCGCGCCAAGAAACCCGTAAATAAAAGCTGCCAGCGTGAACCTTGATTTCTTGCCCATGGCTTCAATGACTTCATGGACAGGGTAGGGGGTATATATCTCGCCGATCTCGAAGCCGTTTTTTTTCACTTCGTGCACAGCCTCCATCAGTGTGTCTTCATCGTCGAATACGCCGATGATGTGATTGTTATTCATGGCTGATATGTTTTTTGTCGTTCTTGTTTATACTGGTCACCTTTAAAATACTCTTCACTTCGCTGATGGCTATCATCGGGATGTACTTGAAGAACAGCAATACGCCGGAAACGAAAATTCCCAGCGTGCCGATGTAAACCCCGACTTCCACCCAGGTGGGGCTGTAGGTCGTCCAGCTTGAAGGCAGGTAATCTTTCGACAGGGAAGTGATCAGGATATTAAACCTTTCATACCACATGCCAAGGTTGATGAACAGCGAAATGATAAATGCCAGGGTCAGGTTCTGCCTTACCTTTTTAAACCAGAACAGTTGGGGAATAAAGGCATTGCATACCACCATGGCCCAGAACTGGAATGTGTAATCGCCGGTGATACGGTTTTTGAAGAAGGTAAACATCTCATACTGGCTGCCCGAATACCATGCAATGAAAATTTCCGTGGCATAGGCTGTTCCCATGATCAATGAAATGAAAATCAGGATCTTGGCAATAGCATTCAGGTGGGAATCAGTCACATAATCCTGAAATTTGTATATTTTGCGGATAATGATCATCAAGGTCATTACCATGGCGAAACCTGAGAAAATAGCACCAACCACAAAGTAAGGCGGGAACACGGTGGTATGCCACCCCGGAATTACTGAAACCGCGAAGTCGGTGGATACGATGGAGTGTACTGAAACCACCAGCACAGCAGCAATGCCGCCGAGCACATAGCTGAGGGCTTCATAGCGCAGCCATTCCCTGGATGATCCGGTCCATCCGAAAGCGAAGAATCCGTAAACGGCTTTCTTGATTTTTGAAGTGGTTTTGTCCCTGATGGTTGCAAAATCAGGAACCATTCCATAATACCAGAATGAAGCTGAAATCAGCAGGTATGCTGAAATGGCGATGAAATCCCAGAACAACGGGGAATTGAAGTTGACCCAGAGCGGTCCGCGGGTGTTCGGGTAAGGGAAAATGAAGAATGCCAGCCATACGCGTCCCATGTGCAGCGCGGGAAAAATTGCGGCTGCGCCAACGGCAACAACAGTCATCGCCTCTGCAGCACGGTTGATGGATGTTCTCCATTTCTGGCGCAGGATCAGCAGGAAGATGGAAAAGGCGGTACCGGCGTGCCCGATACCGATCCACCAGACAAAGTTGATGATTTCCCATCCCCATCCGACGGAGTTGTTTACCCCCCAGGTTCCTATCCCTTCCGACACCGTTTTATACATGGCGTAAAAGCCAAACAGGGTCGCCAGCATGCTAATCCCGAATACCGCCTTCCACCAGGTTGGGATCGGCTGATCGATCGGGGCAATGATGTCGCTGCTGATCTGGCGATAGTTCTTATCTCCGAGAATCAGCGGTCCTCTCACTTCAGTTTTATACATAGACCAGGATGTTATACATTAACTTCAGTTTTCTTCATTATCACGCTTCCGTTCCGGGCTTGTTTCTTACAAGGGTAAGGTATCCCACCGAAGGCAGGGTATGCAGCTCTTCCAGCAGATGATAGTTGCGCGGATCACCGAACATCTTCGATATCTGGCTTTCGGGATTGTTGAGATCGCCGAAAACGATCGCTTTGGATGGACAGGCCTGTGCACATGCCGGTAGAATTTCATTGTCAGCGAGCGGACGGTTTTCATTCTTGGCCAGGAGTTTCTTCTCCTGAATACGTTGTATACAGAATGAACACTTCTCAACAACCCCGCGCTCACGTACCGTAACGTCAGGATTCAGCACCATTCTGCTGAGGTCGGAATTCATATTATAATCGAACTTGTCGTTGGTAACATAACGGAACCAGTTAAAACGACGAACCTTGTACGGGCAGTTGTTGATGCAGTATTTGGTTCCGACACACCGGTTGTAGGCCATCTGGTTAAGGCCTTCACTGCTGTGGTTTGTTGCCGAAACCGGGCATACGTTTTCGCAGGGGGCATTGTCACAATGCTGGCACATCACAGGCTGAAAGACGATTTCAGGATCCTGCCCGTCGCCGTTGTAATACCTGTCGATGCGGATCCAGTGCATAATGCGCGATTTCATCACCTCTTCCTTTCCGACCACAGGCACGTTATTTTCAGCCTGACAGGCGATCACGCAGGCGCTGCATCCGATGCAAGTGTTCAGATCGATGGCCATGCCCCAGTGGTGCCCTTTGAATTCGGTTTCTTTGTAAAGGGTAACATGCTTCTTTTCAAATTCCGCATGTAGCTCATTCCCGGAATCAGGTTTCTCAAGATATCCGGCAAGAGTGGTCTCCCGCACGATCGGCCGGCCTTCCATACTGTGGTGCATCTGGGTGGAGGCCAGTTTATACTCTCCTGCAGTTTTTACAGGTTCAATGCCGCTGATATGGTATTTACGGCAGTTTTTGCTGATGGTGCTGAGTGGAAATACATTCACGCCAACGCCATCGGCAACTTTGCCAAAAGCAGCATGCCCATAGCCGAGTGCAAGGGATATCGTTTTGTCGGCCTGTCCGGGCTGTATCAGCACAGGCAGTTCGAGGTTGCCGATTTTGATCATGCTCCCTTTGATGAGGCCCATCTCCTGAGCGGTGCCGGGCGAAACGGCAGCAAAATTGTCCCAGCACACCTTGGAAACGGGGTCTGGCATTTCCATCAGCCATGGATTATTGGCATAGCGGCCTGTACCGATGGCGATTGTCTGATAGAGATGGATCTCGAATCCCTCAGTTTCAGCAGATTCAGCTAGCTTTTGCGCGGCGGGAAATACCCCTGAGCCGGTAAAGCCTGGTTCAGCTACGGCAGCGTCAAGCTGAAATACCCCGTCCTGTAAGGCCTTCCGCCAGGCAGCATCTCCGGCGTTCAGAATATTGTTTTGCCAGTATTCTTTCAGATAAGTATAGTAATCCTTTTCGGAATTCATCCATTTCAGCAGGCTATCCTGGGCCTGCCGGGTATTATAAATGGGTCTTATGGCAGGCTGGGCGAGACTGAAGTACCCCTTTTTGGGTTCCGCATCTCCCCATGACTCCAGATAATGGTGTGCGGGTGCCGAATAAAGGATATGTCCAAGGGTTTCGTCGAGTGATGTATTGAATGAAACGGTGAGTTTCAGGTTTTTAAGCCCTTCTTTTATAGCTTCAGGATTGTAGTAATCAAAGGCAGGGTTTACATTCCAAAGGATCAGGCCGCCTACTTTTCCGGCCTTCATTTCAGCAGCAAGCGTTTCCATTTCACTATCCAACCCTTGCCGGGTAAGCAGTGGAGTAGCATAGCTGAGCGTATTGCCCACATTTTCAAGCAGGTTGTTGATGGCGTTTACCAGAATTTGTTCATCCGGATCATTGGTGCCGCAAATCACTATAGACTTACCCCGGCTTTCCCAGAGTTTAGGGGCCAGTTTGCCGAACGATTCATGCGCGGTGCCGCCGGGAAGCGCTTCGGCTCCGGCAAGGGCGGCAATGCTGTTGTACAGGCCGGTAAGCAGTCCCCCGACAGATGAAGGTTTGATGCGCACGCGCTTGTCGGCCTTGCTGCCCGAAATACTCACCCCTGTTTCATATTGTATATGGTAAGAAAGCTTTTGCTCTCCGTTGGTCAGGCTGCGCATGGCCGCGTATCCTGAAGCAAATTCCTGGGGATTTAGCCAGGTGCCGAGAAAATCGGCCATAAAGGAAACAATGACTTCGGCTTTTTCGAAGCGGTAATCAGGGATTACTGCCTGTCCGTATGTTGACATATTTGCAGTTAGAATGCCACTGAAGGAATCCGGCTCATAGATCACATGGCGGGTTCCGGGATAGAATATTTTGAATTCTTCTATCAGTTTTAAAGTGGATGGACTGATAATATTGGAAGTGAGCAGTACGATGGCTTCTCCGGCATCACTGATCTCTTTCAGTTTTGAAATAACTTCATTGTCAAGCGTTTGCCAGCTAAGGTCTTCTCCGCTTTTCGAGGGGCCTTTGAGCCTTGCGTGGCCGTCGTAAAGGCTGAGCACTGAAGCCTGCACCCTTGCTGAGCTTCCTCCTTTTGTGAGAGGTGAAAGGGCATTTCCTTCGATCTTGATGGGCCTGCCGTCCCTGACCTTAACAAGGATGCTGCTGTAGTCCGAGCCATCGAAGTAGGTGGAAGCATAATGGCTTGCCATGCCCGGGGTTACATCTTCGGGTTTGTTGAGGTAGGGGATGGCTTTCTTTACCGGGTTTTCACAACTGCTTATGATGGCGGCCGATGCAAAGCCAAAACCGCAGAATTTGAGGAAATTCCTTCTGGATGAAGGTTTATTGGTGATTTCATCATTGATCACATCCAGCAGGTTTTTCCCCTGAGGAATATGATCGGCTGATTTATTGTCTTCAGGCTGATTGTTCAGCTCTTCAAGGCTTTTCCAGTATTTCTTTTCCATTTAAATCCTTTTATTAAATGCCTGATATTGCAGGTTTCAGAAAATGCTTCTAATAGTGGCACTTCATGCAATCAAGTCCGCCGATCTGTTCTACGGTGATTGAGTCAATTTTACCTGATTTCAGTTCATCATGCAACTTCATGTAGGTAGAGTAGTATTCGTTGTCTTTGAAATTTACTTTGGTGTCTCGGTGGCAATCAATACACCAGCCCATCGACAGGTCGGAGAACTGCCGCATAATATCCATTTCAGCCACCGGGCCATGGCAGGTTTCACAGGCAATTTTCCCGGCATTCACGTGCTGGGCATGGCTGAAGAAGACATGCTCCTGCATATTGTGAATCCTGATCCATTCAATGGGTTTTCCTGTTTTCTGTGCACGGAGGATTTTATTGATTTCAAATTTGCCCGAATTCCGTCCTTCCTGCACCACATTGTGACAGTTCATGCAGACATCGTTTGAAGGGAATCCGGCCGATTTACTGTGGTCGGCAATATGGTGGCAATATTGGCAATCGGTCTGGTTGTCGCCGGCATGTATCTTATGCGAAAATTTAATGGGCTGATCCGGCGCGTAATCCTTTGTACGGCTCAGGTTCTGCGCTTCAACCATGGCAATGTTGAAATGAACGGCGATGCCGACCATCAGAATGATGACATGAATAAAGCGATAACGGACCTTTCGTGTGAAAATCAGGTCGATCAGGGCCAGTGTCATCAATACTGCAAACAAAATAAATATCAGCAGGCGGGTCGGGAAAATTTTGAATGGCTTGATTTCCTTGTGTACAATGTGGGAAAGGTAGGCAGAAATGTAGTAGATCTCCTGTTCATTCAGCTTATACTCAGCGTGGGCTTTTTCCATCACCGCTGAAGCAGGCTCACTCATCGAGGCATAGATATTCATTCCATCCTTTTCCATAAAAGCGTGAGCCAGATCCATGGCTGAAGGATTCCAGTTGAGGCTGTCGCTGTTTTTGGTGTAATGGCATGAATTGCATGCAGTGGTTCCTCCGTTTTCAAAAGGAATCAGGCCATAAAACATCCTTTCACCCCGCAAAATTTCAGTTTCAGTAAAACCGTCCCTTTTATTGACATCTACAGTAAACTCCTGTGCTTTCGGGGGCTCCCAATTCTCTATGTAATCAATGATGCTGTTGATCTCATTGTCCGACAGGTTTGTAAAGGCCTGCATGGGGATTTTGTTGTTTTCCTCAAACACCTTGACGGCAACCGGATCGCCGGCATCGATCAGTTCTTTGGAATTTCTGATAAACTTTACCAGCCACTCCCTTTCACGGATCTGTGTGATTCCAAGCAGCTCAGGCCCTACAAGTTTGCCCTCTCCCAATTTATGACAGACTGTGCAGTGCTTTTCAAACAACTGTTTACCATCGTTCTGGGCAACCGCCCAGACCGGAAAAGATATCAACAGAATTATGAGCGGAAGAAGCCCGGCAATTGCCTTCCTGAAGATAGATGTCGCGAAAGAGTGCCTCATAGCTGTTTGTTGTGTGTTATGTTTCAAATTTGAATATCAGTAATAATACAAATGGTTTGATCTTTTCAGACCAAACCACACTATAAAACACTTGCCGGAAAATGATAAACCCCGGCATTGTAGTCAACAAAAAAATGCGATCCCAGTGTGTAGATAGGCGTCATGCAAAAATTCGGATTCCCGGATTGTGTGTGTCAGATTCCGGTAGTTCTTATTATGCGAATTTAGTGCAGATAACACAATCTTTCAAAAAAAGTTTTCAATAAAGCGATGGCAATCCACTAATTATACACAGTCTAATTAAGTAGTGAGCTATTTATATACATGTAACATATTGGCTGTCAACATTCCCGAATAGGGGGCGCTGCAAACGTTTGCATTGAAAAAATCTTTTCTATTTTTCCTGTCCGGGAGCTTCTTATTTAATTGCCTTGAAATGCTGTTTCATTGCCGGTTTGACAACCGGGCAACAAGAGTTCGCCTGGCCTGCAGCCAAAAAATCAGTAATGCCGGTTAATCTGGTTATAATCCGGAGATTGAAAACCTTCCTTTCTATTTGAAAAGATACCCGATCTTCAGTCCGGCAGAAAATGCCATCGGGAAGCTCTCATCCATCACACTGTAACCGTAATGGTATGGGGTGTAAGACTCGTCGGTTGTAAAACCATATCCGACGCCTCCAAAAAAATCAACGGCGAAGGCGTTGTCAACAATCCACTGTTTGCCTATTACCAGCTGTATGGTTCCCGAGAAAACGCTTTCCCGACTTTTATCATAATAGCTGCTGTAATAATCCCTGTACATCCATGTGTCGTGATTAAAGAATGCCATTGCTATTTCAGGCTTCACGTAACTGCCTTTCAGAATGTGGGCGTAGCGCATTCCGCGTAAATAAAAATCAGGATCTTTGATAAACTTGTAACCGAAACGGGTAAAAACCCCGCCAGGGTTTCTGTCGCTGGCATCAACGCCAAGTCCGATGATGCCCAGGGTTGCTTCGACACTGCGGCCGGGCTTCAGGCTGCGCTCGTAAGCAAAAGTAGTATTTCCGGTGAGCGGAGATAAAAAATCAATCTTCAGCACATTCTTTTTATTGTCGAGGTAGTTTTCCGCGTTTGTCATCTCTTTCTGGAACTCCATCTCCTGGCCGTTCTCAAAAATAATTTTGATGATTTTGTCTTTATCTATGGAAAATAGAACGTCTGCCGAATATTCCGGCAGATTATATTTTATTTCATCCAGGCCGATTTCCCTGATTTTGCATTTGATGAGGTCATTGTTTTTTTTCATGATGATATCCTGGGCGGTCAGGCTGCTGCCTGTTACCAATAAAATCAATGCTGCAAGCAGGATGTTTTTTTTCATTTTGCGGAAACTTTAGTAAGGTAATCAGGATTTACGGGTGAAGACAAGTTCAATAACTATGCCATACGTAATTTTCAAGCTGTAAAAGTGCGGAAATATTTGGTATTGTACTAAGAATAATTTGCTAATTTTGCAGTCCCCAACGATTCAGGAGAGATGCCAGAGCGGT
>CAZDBX010000023.1:0-24598 GCA_964503805.1 uncultured Lentimicrobium sp.
CTTATAGATAGTATCATTCTCAAAATAAGCCAGCTGAAATGGAAATCCGACAAACCACACCCGTCCGGCTTCATCCTCATATATCTCAAAAACTGTATTTTCGGGCAAACCATCCTGCACATCAAAATTCCTGAATTCCCTGCCATCAAAACGGCTTACCCCCATATTGGTCGCCAGCCAGATATAACTCTTTGAATCCTGAAAAACATGGTAAACTTCTGAACTGGGCAACCCATCATCAACTTTATAATGACGGAAAACCGGACTCTGACCGGCAGCCTGTAAGGTAACCAGAAAAAGCAGGGTAAGAAAAAACGGCCGGATAACACAATTCATTCAGGGGTAGATTTAAACATATCAAACCTGCACAAATAACTCTCAGTCACAAATAGTTCTGAAATCTACTGCAGTTTCCCTCTGACAAATATATTAATTTAAGACGAGTCTCACGAACAAGCCAGATTATTTAAAAAAATGTAACGGCTCATCCATCTGACCAATTTCATTTAGCGTAGAAAATGACTTGTTATTTTAAAGTATTAAATTCAAATGGCTAGAATTCCTCCATTTCAATGTCTCCATTCTGATTGTCCCTGTCACGCTCTCGCTGACGGTTATAATTATTCAGCCTGTAGGAAAATCCCAGGTACAGCACCCTGGATTCCATTTTACGGCTCGATCTGATGCTGAAACCCTCACCCCAGGTTTCTCCGTCAAAACGGCGCGAATCAAAAATATCACTGATCCTTAGATTTACAGAAGCTTTGTTTTTCCAGAAATCATATCTGAATGCGATATCAGCAAAATATACAGCTTCATCGCGCTCCTGTGCTTCGATCTCAGGAGACCTGTAGTTTCCTGCAATCATAATCGATGCATTTTTAACGGGAATGATCGTCAGGTTGACTTTTGCCGTCCACATATTCCCTTTTGCTGCTTCCAGCCCCGTCACCTCACTGCCATCAATGATACTTCTGAAGAAAGACAAATTGGCATTTGCTTTCAACATGGCTGAAAACTCCCGGTTCCCGATCAGTTCAAGTCCGTAAGCCTTGCTGCTGGCCAGGTTTTCGTAAGTGGTGGCCGTTACCCCCCCATCGAGCAGATAAACAATACGGTCAATTACTCCGGTGGTATACCTGTAAAACAGGGTTGAGTTGATCGAGTTTTTACCCCAGAAGTTGGAATACCCCAGTTCGAATGAATTGATGAATTCAGGCTTGAGTTTAGGATTACCATAACGGATATTGAGTGAATCGGAATAATCAACATAAGGATTCAGCTGATGGTTGTGCGGCCGCCGGATCCTCCTGCTGTAACTGACTGACATCTGCTGCTTTTCAGTAATTTCATAAAGTGTGTGCACCGAGGGAAACAAGCTCAGATAGGACAAATCAAAATTATCACTGGCATTAATTATATCTGATTCCGAAATCAATTGCTCCGCCCTCAGACCCGCCTGATATTTAAACTTTTTATAACTGCCGGAATAGATTCCATAAACGGCATGGATCTGCTCTAAATAATCGAAGTTGTTCAAGGCATTATCGTTCAGAATCCAGTCATTGATCGGATAGCTGAATTCAGACATATCATTCCTCATTGACAGATTCTTGAGCGTACTTTTAAATCCGGTTTCTATGCGTCCGCCATTTGACAGCGGATTCACAAAATTGGCCTGAGCAACATACATCATATTGGTATTCCTTGAAGAAGAATACTGCAGCGCAGGCCTCAGTGGATCAAAACCCCGGGTAAATTCAGTTTGCGTGATATGCTGGTCTCCATTCATCTCATTGTCATTGACAATGACATCTGCAGTCAGTTCTTTACCCTTTTTACTGAAAGTACGCTTATACGACAGTGTGTAATTGTTGGAACTTATATTGCGGGCACTTTCACTGTAGCGGTTAAAATAACGCATGGTGTCGTTCAGTTCGTTCATGGTCAGCGAAGCGTTGTCGCCCCGGTTGCCAAACGACATTCTCCTTAGCTGATAGTTGAAAGTCAGGGTGTTGAAGTCATCCAGGCTATAGTCGATCCCCGCGTTGAAACTGTGCATGTCCCTGTTGTTTCGCATCACCTGATCCTGAAACAACACCGAATTCATCTCATCATTAAACGTTCTTCTTTCAGTGTTACCGGTTGAGTTAAATTTTCCCAGCCGGTTATCATAACCGGCAAACAGGTTTACTTTATTCTTACGATAATTCAGATTCACCGATGTATTATAGCGGTCACCGGTACCGGCGGTCACCGAGAACATTCCGTTCAATCCCTGAAGGCTGCGCTTTTTCAGAACAATGTTGATAATTCCCGATGTGCCCTCAGCATCATACCTTACCGAAGGATTGGTTATAACTTCGATGGTTTCAATAGAGGTCGCAGGTATCTGCTGCAATAAATCCCCGCTGCTGATTTCAGCCAGTCCGGTTGGCTTGCCGTCTACCAAAATGGTGATGTTACTATTTCCACGCAAACTGACATTGCCATCAACATCAACCGTAACTGAAGGAATGTTCTGCATTACATCAACAGCCGATCCGCCGATAGAAGCAATGCTCTTATCAACATTGATGATCTTTTTATCCAGATTATTCACCATCATCTCACGTTCTGCGGTGATCTCAACACCTGCAAGGCTGGCGGCTGATGGTTTTAATTTTATAACCCCCAGGTTAATTTCGGGCTCGGATGGTTTAATGGCAATATCCTTTAATGTTTTCGTTTCAAAGCCCATAAACTGAACCCTGGCAAAATACCTCCCCGGCCGAAGCTGCTCAATCCTGAAATATCCCTGAGGATCAGAAATCGTACCTCCTGCCAGAACAGAATCACGCACTCTTATCAGTGCAACAGTTCCGTATTCTATCGGCTTACCCGTAATTTCATCCAGAATCCTGCCTTTAATAATTCCAATTGCCGGCGGGGGCATTTCGGACTGTTGTCCCTGAGGCCTTCCCTGAGCGGATAATTCAGCCAAAAACAGTGTAGAAACAAGAAAAAATGTAGTAAATGAGATTTTCAAGTTAAGCTTCATAAAAAATTTATTAAACAGCGGGTGCAAAAGTAAAGTTTTTCCTGACTGACATTGAAACAATTCTGAATCAGTGCAGTTTAAAGTTCGACACGATTTAGTTAAAAACCCTTCGCTTTTTAACTAAATTTAACAATTGCCCTGAAACGCCGGTTCACATTTTTACCGCTCCATTTTCGCTAACTTTGCGTTCACAATTTAAATTCATTTAAGATGAAGAAACTGCTGCTTATCATTTTCCTCCTCCAATTATTTATCAACATACATGCACAGGACTGGAAAACCCATTATGAACAGTCTGACTTCAAAAAGACTCCCTCTTATACTGAAACGATTGATTATTTAAACCGGTTGGATGCCGCCTCCCCCATGGCCACCACAATAATATTAGGCATAAGTCCGCAGGGCAGAGAAATTCCTATGATGATTATTGACAGGGACGGATTGAGGGATCCCCTGGCTATCAGGAGTAAAGGAAGGATAATTACCCTGATTCAGGCCTGCATACATCCCGGTGAGCCTGACGGAAAAGATGCCGCCCTTGTTCTTTTGAGAGATATGCTGATCAGCAATAAGCACAGGGAGTTGCTTGACAAGACGAGCATTCTGTTTATACCTATCCTCAATGTTGACGGTCACGAACGTTTCGGGCCGTACAACCGCATAAACCAGAATGGCCCGGAGGAAATGGGATGGCGGACCAACGCTCAGAACCTCAACCTTAACAGGGATTTCCTGAAAGCGGATGCAGCCGAAATGCAGCATTGGCTGAAAATGTTCAGCACATGGCTGCCAGAATTCTTTATCGACATCCACACCACCGATGGCGCAGATTTTCAATATGCCCTTACTTACGACATCGAAGTATACGGTAACCTTGATTCTGGTATTACACGCTGGCTTTCTAATATCTATGAACCAAGGATCACTGCAAAAATGAAGGAAAACGGGTTTCCTGTCTTCCCGTATGTGCAGTTCCGCAACTGGCACGACCCCCGGAGCGGGCTCAGGACAGGCGCTGCCCCACCCATGATTTCACAGGGATATGCCGCCCTGCAAAACCGGCCGGCGCTGCTGATAGAAACCCATATGCTCAAAGACTACAAAACCAGGGTTGATGCCACCATTCAGATGCTCATCCATACCCTGTTTATCATTAATCACCAGGCAGATAACCTCAAAACCCTGATTGAAATGGCCGACAAGTCGACAGCTGCTCCCGCGTTCCGGAAACAGCCACACCCGGTTTCGTGGAAAACCAGCACAGCCGACAGCACCATGGTAGATTTTTACGGTTTCGACTATCAGGTGCTGAAAAGCGATCTCACAGGCGGAGATTGGTTTGTCTACGACAATAACAAACCAATGGTGATGAAACTTCCTTTTTTCAATAAATCCGTGCCCGAAACAACGGTGCACCTTCCCGAAGCATACATTATTCCTGCTGAGTGGACTGAAGTGATCAACAGAATGAAGTTGCACGGAATTAAAATGGACATCCTTTCCGAACCGGCTGAAATCACGGTTAAGTCTTATAAATTCAAAGATTATGAATTCCGAAAAACGCCGAATGAAGGCAGACATATGGTGAGTACAGGTCTTACCGAAACGGAAGAAAAAAGGATATTCCCTGCCGGATCAGCCATTGTGGCAACCAGCCAGCGCACTGCCAGGGTGATTGCAGCCATTCTTGAGCCTGCCGCTTCCGGATCCTATGTGGAATGGGGTTTCTTTAACGCTGTTTTTGAACAGAAGGAATACAGCGAAACCTATGTAATGGAAAAAATGGCCAGAGAGATGCTGGAAAAAAGCCCGGAACTCAGACGCGAATTTGAAGCAAAGAAATCAGAGCCCGGTTTTAACGGCAACCAGTGGACCATGCTGAACTGGTTTTATAGTAAAACCCCTTACTGGGATCAACAATTTCTGAAATATCCGGTCGGGAAAATAACCGATAACCAGGAATTAACCCGGCTGCGTAGAATCTCAGCCCCACCCGGACAACAATTCTGACCATTAATATAAGGCTTAACTTCTATTTCTCCTGATGTTACCCTTTCTGACTTATATCAAACATCCTGTTATAGTCCAGTATGCTCAGATGCTTGCACTCAAGTTCAATCAGTTCCTCTTCTTTGAATCGCGTCAGTATCCGCGCCACGCTTTCAACCGACATGCCTGCGATTTCAGCAAGTTCTTTTCGCGAAAGCTGCAGGGGGAACTTCTTCTGCTTGTAAATCCTGTTGGCCAGGCAGAGCAGAACATCAGCAAACCGGCCGTAGGTCTGCTTTTGAGTGAGACAATAAAACCGGCCGCTGATAATTGTATTGTATTCAGCCAGCAGGCTGATCACCTTCATTGCAAATGAAGCGTTCGAGCGAATCAGCTGTTTAAAAGTAGCGATATCAATTACCTGAACCCGGGTATCAAGATAAGCCTGGGCTGAAAACTGATAGATATTGTTACCCTCAAAAAGTGAAGATAACCCGATAATGTTCATTTCAGGCATAATATGCAGAACAAGGTTTTCGCCGGAATTGTTCTCCATATAAATCTTCACAAGCCCTTCCCTTACAATCATCAATTGGGTGGCCGGTGCTCCCTGTTTACATATAATCTCACCTTTCCGGTAACTTACCTCCACCATTTTTGAATCAAGCAGTTCAAGTTCCTGACTGGTCAGCAACTCAATACATGAGACTGAACTTGAACCAATGGCACAACTATGTTGTTTAGAATACTGATTTTCTGTCATTTACAAATATCTCCTTAGTTAGATCTTTGCCTTTTATGCAAAGAAACAAAAAAAAACTTGATCTGTATCAAATATTTATCCGTTAAGGTTGGCATAAATCCATGTTCAGGTTGGGGTCTGAAAAGCAAACCCTGACCTTTGTAGAGCCTACTTTCGCATTGTTAATTAATTAACAATGCGCTATGAATAATTTTCTGCAAAAACTCACAACGCTCCTGGTCGTTTTGGTTTTACCAGCCCTGGTAATCTTTGCCACAGTCCATTTTGGCAACCGGCGGGGCAATCCGGAAAAGTTTGTTTATAAAAACAGGGCGGATATTGAAAAAAAAGCTGACCATTCGCAATTCGAAATTCTGCAACAGGATTTTGAACGCCCGCAGGATCTCACGGCCGCCTGCCTCTCCTGTCATAACAAACGCGACGATGAACTGATGGCTTCGGCACACTGGAGGTGGGAACGCGAATCGGAGCTCCCGAACGGCAGAGGAACGGTAAGCATTGGCAAGAAAAACCTGATCAATAACTACTGTGCTTCCGCTGAAAGCAATAACGGATCCTGTATGCGTTGCCATATCGGATATGGATGGAAGGACAAAACTTTTGACTTCGAGGACCCGACAAACCTTGACTGCCTTGTTTGCCATGACAATACCAATACCTATAAGAAACGTAAAGGTGGTGCCGGAATGCCCTCTACCGCGGAAAACGCAACCGCAGAGTTTCCGGTTCCGGACTATAATTACATCGCCCAAAATGTGGGTAAGCCCCTGAAGGAAAATTGCGGATTCTGCCATTTCCATGGCGGTGGTGGTAACAATGTAAAGCACGGAGACCTGGAAGAGGCCATGCTTGACTGTTCGCGCGAGGTGGACGTGCATATGGCAAAAGCAGGGCAGGACATGTCGTGCAATGATTGTCACCTGACCGAGCGCCACAACATTACCGGAAGGGCTTATAGTGTTTCATCCGAAAATAACAACCGGGCAACCTGCGAACATTGCCACACCAGTACACCTCACAATGATAAGGTAATCGACCTTCACAATCATAAGGTAGCCTGTCAGACTTGCCATATCCCGGTGTATGCCAAGGTTAATCCCACTGTTATGTATTGGGATTGGTCTGTTGCAGGACGTACGGATGAAAACGGCAATCCGATCACTGAATACGATGTCAATCATAAATACAGCTACCTCTCTATTAAAGGCCGGTTTGTATGGGATGACCATGTTAAGCCGGAATACTTTTGGTTCAATGGTACCGCTGATCACTACCTGTACGGTGATACGATTTCGGAAATACCGGTTAAAATCAATACCCTTATGGGTAAATATGAAGAATCTGATGCCAAAATCTGGCCGGTAAAGGTGCACCGTGGCAAACAAGCCTATGATGTTGTTACAAAAGAAATAGTTAATGTCAAGGTTTTTGCCGAAAAGAAAGGTGAAGGCGCTTTCTGGGAAGACCTTAAATGGGATACCGCAATTCAGCTCGGAATGGAGTATGCGGGAAGGTATTACAGCGGACAGCATGATTTTGTTTCCACAGAAATGTACTGGCCCCTGAACCACCAGGTTTCTCCCAAGGAACAAACCCTGAAATGCGTTGACTGTCATACGCGAAGCGAAGAAGGCCGTTTGGCTAACCTGGCAGGATTCTATCTTCCCGGAAGAGATTATGCCAAAGGCGTGGACTATACCGGATTTATTCTGATCATCATTTCCATAACCGGAGTGGTTGTTCACAGTCTGATGCGGCTCTTTTATAAAAAAGGTTAACCCTTAAACCATAAAACACATGCAAAAAGTCAAAATATTTTCCCGCTTCGAACGCTTCTGGCACTGGACACAGATGGCTATTGTGATTCTTCTTACCCTCATCGGTTTTGAAATTCACGGCAACTACACCATTTTCGGATTTGAAGCCGCTGTGCGCCTTCACAATGCATTTGCCATCACATTTATACTGCTGGGGATCTTCACCATTTTCTGGTTGACAGTAACCGGACAATACAAAAACTTTATCCCTACCCGCAGGAACTTCACAAAGCAAATCAGGTATTATACCTATGGGATGTTCAAAGGCGAGGCGCATCCGGTAAAAAGAACCATATCCAACAAAATGAATCCGCTGCAGCGGTTCACCTACTTTGGATTGCTTATCCTGATATTCCCCGTTCAAACCATCACCGGCCTGCTCTATATGTATTATCACTACCCTCAGAATCCCATTGACGCCGGCGGCCTGTGGATCGCGGTTATAACCCATACCATGGGGGCTTTTCTGATGGTTGCCTTCCTAATCGTACATGTATATATGACCACAACAGGCCACCGCATCACAACCGACATCAAAGCCATGATTTCAGGCTATGAAGATGAACCTGAGGAAGAAACTGAAACAAAAAATCAACCTGCTTAACAACTGAAAACATGAAACAAACAGTATTTGCACTGGCAATCATTTTCGCACTTGCCGCCTGCAGCAAACAGGAAAAATATGCTTCTGCCGATGAAATGGTGGAAAATGCGCTGAAAGAGGTTAAACTGATTACGGCTGATGAACTCCATGAATTGATGAACGGTGAAGAAGTTTATACCCTCATCGACGTCAGGCAGCCCGAAGAACATTATCCCGGATACATCCCGGGTTCTATCAACATTCCCCGGGGCAGCCTTGAATTCAACATTGCCGACTCGTCTTTCTGGGAAAATGTGGGCCTGTATATGCCGCTCCGGGAGGAAAAAATCGTGGTTTATGACCAGAAAGGCAAGAGAGGAATTCTGGCAGCCCAGACTCTCCGGAAACTGGGATATCAGAACGTTCTGGCATTGAAAGAAGGATGGAAAAGATGGGAACTGACCTATCCTGACATTTATGAAAAAAGTCTTGAAAAGCTTGGCGGAGGCAACCATGAAGCCCCAAAACCGGGTGGCGGATGCTGATGCATTTAATAATTTGAAAATCTATCAATAACAAACACTAAAAACCAACAAAATGAAAAAAATGATGAGATTATTCCTGATTCTGGCCATTGTACCGGCGATTTTACTCTCCAGCTGTAAAAAGGACAATGAAGAAAATTTTGATGCCCAAAAAGCGCTTACAACCTATCTTGTTGCCAATAACCTTGATATCAACACCATCATTGGCGGATTTGTAATGGGCGCTCCTGCCGATGGAGATGTATCAGCAAAATATGTAATTGATATCCGCACTGCCGACGAGTTTGCGCAAGGACATATCGTAAATGCGCACAGGGCAGACCTGAAGGACATCCTTACCGAAGCTGCAAAAGCGGATAAGCCCATCCTTGTTGTGTGCAAATCGGGCCAGACAGCTACCCATGCCGTTGCACTGCTCCGCCTTTCGGGATATCCCGATGCGCAGGCCCTTAAATGGGGAATGAGCGGATGGAACTCCACCCTCGATATCTGGAGCACCAACATAGGAAGTATTGCAGAAGGAAATGCCAACTGGGTAAGCACTGCAGCGCCTACCAATCTTACCTTCGGGAGCCCGAAATTCACCAGCGCTGATACCATTCCTGCAAATATTCTCAAAGCCCGCGTAAATGCAGTACTTGAAGAAGGGTTCAAAACAGTTCAGCCGGCCGATGTGCTTGCCAACCCGGGCAATTACTTTATCAACAATTATTTCAGCGAAACTGATTATGCGGGTTTTGGTCATGTAACCGGAGCTTACAGGATTAATCCCCTGCTCGTGGGAGAAGGCCAGGTAAATTATCTTGACCCTTCAAAAGAAGTTCTTACTTATTGCTACACAGGTCAGACCTCTGCAGCCATTACCGCTTACCTCAGGGTGATCGGGTACAATGCAAAAAGCATCATGTGGGGGATGAACAAATTTAACAACGCAAGCAACGCCTGGGGCGAATCGGTCAACAAGTGGAAACCCACCATGTCGAAGAACCTTCCAATCGTTACCGGTAATTAAACCAAGCTTAAATCATGAAAAAGATACTTTTCGCCATAACATTAATCGGCACATTTGCGATCACCCGGGTATCTGCCCAGGGCTGCGGCGGTGCTCCATCAGATGAGGGACTGAAAATGTTCGGATTCCTTCAATCTCAATATGAACATCACTTTACCGAACCTTCAAAAAACAGTTTTACATTTGAAAGGGCGCGCATAGGTGCAATGGGGAAAATTCCCTATGACTTCTCCTATTATGTGGTTGCAGAACTCAGCCCGTTTATCTCCGCCAATCCTTACCTGCTGGATGCTTTTATCACCTATGACAGGTTTAATATGGCCAGGCTTTCAGTCGGCTCATTCAAAACCCCTTTCGGATTGGAAACAAACACCGCCTGCAATGGTTTAATGACTGTTTACCGTTCAACCGCCACCCTGCAGATGGTTGCTCCCTTCCGCGATATGGGCGCTATGCTCCTTGGCGGAAACGATACCACTTTTGTATCCTATCAGCTGGGACTGATGAACGGCGGCGGATTGCTTAAATTCGACAACAACAAGAAAAAAGACATTGTCGGACGCGTTGTGCTTCACCCCTGGGACTTCCTGTATGTCGGCGGAAGCTTCCGCTATGGTTACCCATCATACCAGAACGACAAAGATACCCGCACCACCATCGGCGGTGAGCTTAAACTCAAATACCGCGGATTTACCCTGTTGGGCGAATACATTATGGATGAAGGCGATTACAATCGCGACCTCGGTGGCGGATGCAGCGGAAACCTGATCGAATTGGGGAAAGAAAGAAGCGGAGGATACGTTACCCTTGCTTATATGACAAAATGGAATATTGAGCCGGTGTTTATGTACGATTTCTTCGATTCAGGCAACGCAACCGGATATGAGGAAAGTAATATGACTTTCGGTGTAAACTATTTCTTCAACGACTGGACCCGCCTGCAGCTAAATTATGTTTACCGCGCCGAGTCACCGGTTGAAATTCCAACCGACGAAATCGTTGTTCAATTACAGGTTAAATTTTAAATTAAAAATCAATGAAAAAACTCTTATTAGCGTCAATCGCCCTGATTTTATTGAGCGCAGCTGCGATGGCCCAGGACCTGATTTCAGTGGCCGAGCTTAGCTCAAAGCTTAAAGATGAAAATTACATAGTGGTTTCGGCAGAAGTTGAAACTGAATATGCCAAGGTTCACATCAATAATGCCGTAAACGTTTCTTACAAAAGCCTGGAAAAATCCGGAGGAATCGAAGGCCTTCTTAACACACCGGCTGAACTTGCCAAGATCCTTGGTGCCAAAGGTGTTACTGAAAAGAAAACCATTGTCGTATATGATGAAGGCGCAGGTAAGTATGCCTCAAGACTTTACTGGGTGCTGAAACACCTGGGTGCTCCGAACGTAAAGGTTCTGGATGGCGGTATGGTGGCCTGGAAAGCCGGCCGGAAACCTGTAACCAAGAATCCAACAACGGTAAAACAGGCAACTTTCACCCCGGCAGTAAATAAAGCCATCTATGCTGATATGAAAGAGGTGCAGGGCGCTGCCGGAAACTCTAAAATAATCCTTCTTGACCTTCGTGAAAATGCCGAATTCAGCGGCAAAGATCCCAAGAACAATAAAGGAAGAATCCCCGGCTCAGTGAATGTAGATCACACCACCCTTATGACGGCCGCCAGTACCTATAAATCAAAGGCTGAACTCGAAAAAATCTTCAGTGCTGCCGGAGCAACCAAAGACAAGACCATTATCCTTGTATGCCCAACCGGTGTCAGAGCAGGGAAAGGTTACTTCGCACTCAAATCTATACTTGGCTACCCCAATGTAAAGATTTATGAAGGAGGTGTAAACGAATGGGCTGCAACATCATCGAATAAACTCGAAAAATAGCTGTTCCCTTAATTATAACTAAGCCGGGTGCATCATTTGTATCCGGCTTATTTTTTATTCCACCTTATCCAAATGAATAGCCTATCCGCCTGACTTCAAATTCTTTACGACAGATCTTTATTTATGACTTTAGAATTATTTTAAAAGCATTGCAAATAATTATTTCTTGACGTATTTTTACACTCTTGCTTAGTGTACCAAATACACAAACAAAAGTTACCTTTAAAAAACTCGGGTTACTCAGTGTTATTCATCTTGTAAGCAGGTCTGTTTATTTGTCAACGAATTTGCACGTATGCAATTTCAAAAGAGAATTAATTGATCGGGAAGTCCCCGTCGGGGAATTGTTTATAACTTTATGAATTAACCGCCTGGCATCTGTATTCGGCACGGGTGCTTCAGCATACAAAATCAAATTCACCTAAAACTAAATTTTTATGAGTAAACAGGACAACAGTTTCAGAGTAGGAATGTCAGCCTTTGGAGCCATTTTTTTCATTTTTGGATTTGCAACAACATTTATTGTAACGTTGTCAGCTCCCATCAAGGAAATCTTTGGCCTCTCAGAGTTCGGGGCCCAGTTACTGGCTTCTGCCTTTTTCATTGCTTACCCGATAATGTCAATCCCCACGGGTAAACTGATAGACCGGATCGGATACAAGTCAACGGTCATTGCCGGATTGGTCCTGATGGCACTGGGTAGTTTTATTTACATACCTGCATCCAAGCTCCCATCCTTCCCCATTTTTCTGCTAGGCACTTTTGTATTGGCAACAGGAGTTGTTTTTCTGCAGGTTGCTGCAAATCCTTATGTCACTGCAATCGGTCCTGAGAAATCGGCTTCGAGCCGCCTCAACCTTACCCAGGCATTGAATTCCATCGCCACCATGATCGCCCCCTGGCTGATCTCCGTGGCCATTTTCAGGGGATTAAACCCTTTGAGTCCTGACTATGCATTGGAAGCCGCTGAAAAAGTGCCGTTGCCATTTATCATCATGGGAATCGGCGTTATCCTAGTAGCGGTAATTCTGATGTCTATCAAACTTCCGGTGATTGCCGCTGAAAAGAAAGAAAAGAAAAGTATTCTGAAATATCCCCATGTTGTGCTGGGCGCCATTGCCATTTTTACTTACGTTGGTGCTGAAGTCGGCAATGCAGGCCTGATCGTGAATTACCTGAAAAAGAACCTTATGATGACCGGTGAAGAAGCCTCAACCTATGCCGCCATCTATTGGGGCGGGGCCATGGTTGGTCGTTTCTTTGGCTCGTTTATGTTTTCGGGTATCAGTCTGTCGAAAAAAATCACTTATGCCCTTCCGGTTCTTTTGCTCGCACTTGTTTCAGGCGCTTTTGTCACCGGATGGAACTGGAATATCGGAGGCGTATTTCTTGGAGTGGCCGTTGCCAACTTCCTCATTATGCAAATCGGAACAGGCAAGGCCGCAAAAACCCTGGCCATTTTTGCACTGGTTGCCGCAGCACTCGACCTGCTCACCACTTTCACCACAGGAAATGTCGCACTCTGGACCATTATTTCAATCGGCCTGTTCAATTCCATCATGTTTCCCAATATTTTCTCACTGGCAGTCAAAGACCTTGACAATGCTGAACTCAGCAGCGCTTCAGGGCTGATCAACTCGCTCATCCTCGGCGGAGCGATCATCCCGCCCATCATGGGAAGCGTAGCTGACAACTTTGGCTACACTTGGGCATTTATTGTCCCGGCCATCTGTTATCTGTATATCTTCTTCTATGCCATCAGAGGAGCACAAATCAGAAGATAATCCGAACATACAGCTATGAACACCCTCAACCGGAAACTTATATCATTTGCCATCCTGCTTATTGCAGGATTGGTCAGCAGTTCCGCAACTGCCCAGACTTATCTGTATTTTCAGGATAGCCCTTCGGGTGACTATTATGAATTCAGTTGGATGGAGTTAACCGCCCCAAGCGAACTTGAGCGAATGGGCAGTGAACTGAGACGGTTTCCGGTTGAGGTTAATACGCCGGCTGTTCAGGGGACCAACTGCCTGCGGCTTAAATGGAAATCCGTTACCGGCGGTGATTGGGTAGCCATTGCGGCAGGATTAAACTGGACGGATAAAAATCTGACAAACACCGATACACTGATTTTCTGGCTCAGGTCGGTTGAAGGTTTGAACAGCAGTAATCTTCCGCGCATATTCATGGAGGATGTCAGCAATGTTAAAACCACCAAACACAGCTTTTCCGCCTGGTGCAGCAACCTGGCCCCGGGCGTCTGGAACAGGATCGCCATACCAATGAGCATGTTCCTGAATTACGGCGATCCGGTAGATTTTTCCAGGATTAAAACCATAGGCTTTTCACAGGGTGTCACCGATAATGTAATCCATACCCTGCTGGTTGATGACATGAGGGTTTTTAAGGGAGATGGCACATCGCCGCCGGCATCCCAGCCTTCAGGGGTAACCGCAGCGGGTTACGACAGCCATATTGAGATCGGGTGGCTCCCGAATCCTGAAACCTTTATCAACGGGTACGAAGTGCAACGGTCAACTGACGGGGGAAACACCTGGCAAACAGTCTATGTAACCGATAATAACACCACTCGGCATGTCGACTGGGTCAGGCCCCTGGGCACACAGGTAAGTGCGTCGTATCGCGTCAGGGCGCTGAATGCATCCAATGAGCCTTCGGTTCCGTCAGTACCGGCATCAGCTTCCACCAGAATTTTTTCAGACGATGAACTGCTGGATATGGTACAGGAATATACCTTCCGCTATTTCTACGATATTGCCCATCCCGCCTCGGGTATGGCCAGAGAAAGAAATACTTCCGGCGATGTGGTTACCACCGGTGGTTCGGGTTTTGGCATTATGGCCCTGCTAACCGGCATTGAAAGAGGTTATATCACGCGACAGCAGGGAATTGACAGGATGCTGAAAATCATTTCATTTCTCGAAAATGCCGACCGCTTTCACGGCGTCTGGCCACACTGGCTCAATGGAAATACAGGTGCCACCGTGCCTTTCAGCGAATCTGACAATGGCGGTGACCTGGTTGAAACCGGCTTCCTGGTGCAGGGGCTCCTTACAGCAAGGCAATACTTTGACCTGTCAACACCTGAAGAACAACAAATCGTATCCAGGATAACTGCCCTCTGGGAATCGGTGGAATGGGACTGGTACAGCCGCGACAACTCCGGCGTACTATACTGGCACTGGTCGCCCGATTATGGCTGGCAGATGAATATGCAGGTAAGGGGCTGGAACGAAGCAGCAATCATTTACATGCTGGCCATTGCCTCTCCTACCCACGCGGTGCCTGCCTCATACTGGAACAACGGCTGGGCGGGCATGCCATACTACCTGAACGGAAGGTCATTTTACGGATACACGCTTGATGTAGGATGGGACAGGGGCGGTCCCCTCTTTTTTGCACACTATTCATTCCTGGGGTTCGATCCGCGCAATATCAAAGATCAGTTTACCAATTACTTCAACCTGAACCGCAACCACACACTGATCCACAGGGCATACTGCATGCAGAACCCGCTCGGACATGCCGGCTACGGCGCCAATTGCTGGGGACTCACCGCCAGTGACGACCCGGACGGCTATATGGCCCACGAGCCCGTTCAGGGCCGTGACAACGGAACCATTACCCCCACTGCAGCGCTTTCATCCATGCCTTATGCGCCGGTTGAGTCTTTGGGTGCACTGAAGCATTTTTACAGGGAACTGGGAGCTAAAACCTGGGGATGGATGGGCTTTTACGATGCCTTTAACCAGAGCCGGAACTGGTGGGCCACCTCTTACCTGGCCATTGACCAGGGACCGATCATTGTGATGATAGAAAACCATCGTTCGGAATTGCTCTGGAACAATTTTATGGCAAATCCCGAAATTGCCCCGATGCTTGAAGCCATCGGGTTCGTGCCAGATCCATTTGGCAGTCAAAAAATTGACCCCAATCAGGATCAGATCCGTATTTACCCAAATCCTCTGAATCAGGATCATTTCAGCATCAGCATAAAACTTACCCACCACGATCTGCTGACCATCTCCATACTTGATATTACCGGCAAAGAAGTTGCCTCTCCATCTACCCTCAACTATAAGGACAGCGGTGAAGTTTCCTGTAATATAGGAACCGGCAGCATGAAAAAGGGTATTTATTTTTTAATAATTAACGGTACACATCACAGGTCGACACACAAACTTATTATTCAATAATTGGTTTTCTAATAATTTAAAGAAAGGAGGGGGCTTTCCATTTCCTGAGGTAAATCAATCTTTATCAGCTAACAGCCAGGTCAAACAACCAATACGAACCAACAACCAAAACATAACCAAATGAAAAAAATTAAACTACTCTTTATTCTGATACTCGCGCTGGGGATAATCCCGGCAGCGATGGCACAGCAGGTCAGGGTTTCGGGGCAGGTCAAGAATGCCTCCAACGGAGAAACCCTTCCGGGCGTAACTGTAGTTGTAAAAGGAACTACCAGTGGCACCTCCACCGATATTGACGGACGATTCAGCATTGAGGTTCCTTCTACGGCAACATTGGTATTCAGTTTTGTGGGGATGGAGACCCAGGAAATTCCTGTGCAGGGGCGCTCCACGATAAACGTATCCCTGAACTCCTCCGCCAGCATGCTTGATGAGGTGGTGGTGGTCGGTTACGGATCGGCTAAGCGTATGGACCTTACCGGATCCATCACTACCGTCAAAGCCAAGGATCTGGCGTACCAGGCGGTGGCCAATCCCGCGCAGGCCCTTCAGGGTAAAGTAGCCGGAGTACAGGTAACCAACAGCGGTTCGCCGGGCAGTTCACCGGTTATCCGCATCCGCGGACTGGGAACCGTTTCCTCAAGTTCATCGCCGCTTTACGTTGTCGACGGTATCCTCACCAACGACATCAGCTACCTGGGGACCAACGACATCGAAAACATCACTTTCCTCAAAGATGCCTCTTCATCAGCCATTTACGGGGTGCGCGCAGCCAACGGGGTCATTATCGTGACAACCAAGCGCAGCCAGAGCCGCGAAGCGAGAATCTCCTATTCGGGCTATACCGGTTTTCAGAAGGTAGTCAACAAGTTTGAACTCGCTAAGGGAGTGCAATATATTGACCTCGTAAATGAAAAGAACAAACTGCTTGCTGAAGCATCCGGAAGCACTTTTACCCCCATCGACCCTGCCGATTATCCCGATGAAATTGACTGGTATGATGAGGTCCTGCGCGAAAAAGCCCTCACCCAAAGCCATGATATCAGTGTAATGGGCGGTTCGGCCAAAAGTCTTTACACTTTCGGAGCTTCCTGGTTTACTCAGGAAGGATTGGTGAAAGGACATGACTATGACCGCATCAATATCAGGTCATCGCTCGAATCTGAGGTGATGAAAAACCTGAAGGTCGGGTATTCGGCCAATTTATCAACTTACAAATTTAAGGATGTACCTGGAGTTTTCTACAATGCTTACGTTGCGCCCCCCGTTTTTACGGCCAAACTGAATGACAGTACCTTCAATCCGATGGGATCTGGCAGCCTGGGCAATTTCTCCAACCCGGCCGCGCAACTGTATTATTTCAACAGCCGGTCAAATGGCATCCGCTTTCTGGGCAGCGCTTTTGCCGAACTCAAGATTCTTGAGCATTTCAAATTGAAGACCTCCTACGGTATGGATTACGGCAGCAACCGGAACCGTAGCTATACGCCTTATTATGTAGTATCTGAAACACAGGTTGACACCAACCGCACCCTGAGCCGCTCCATGAATTATTCAACAGACGGATTCTGGGACAACACCCTTACTTATGAAAACAACTTCGGCAAGCACAAAGTAACTGCCATGGCAGGTATCTCCGCCCAGGAATTCCGCGACCTTGGACTTTCAGGCAGCCGCAGTGGTGTCGAAAATTACGGAGATCAGTCCCTGTATCTGGGCTTCGGAGAACAGACCACCTCCAACTCAGGCGACTATGGCTCAAAAATTACGGCCTTATCCTATTTCGGAAGAGCTACCTATAACTATATGGATAAGTATCTTTTTACCGGGACACTGCGCTATGACGGTAGTTCTGTTTTCCCGGCCGATGAACGTTTTGATCTTTTCCCATCCGTTGGGTTTGGCTGGGTAATGACAAACGAAGATTTCATGCAAAATCAGAACATTTTTGACTTCCTCAAGTTAAGGGCAAGCTGGGGCGTTACCGGTAACAACCGCATTCCTGCAAACATTTACACACTGACCATTGCAAAAGGCGGCGAACTGTCAACAGCATTCGGACAGGGCGGCAATGTAGTGATTGCTGAAGGCGCCAACATCACCAGCGCGGTACCCCCCACCCTGAGATGGGAGAAAGTGAAGGAGTTTGACATCGCGTTTGAAGGTCTGGCCGTCGATAACAAGTTATCGTTCGAACTGGATTATTATCACAGACTCACCGTTGACGGAATTTTCCCGACTACCCTTTCGGCTACTGCCGGAACATCGGGCAGCTATCTGCAAAATAACGGGGATTTCCTGAATCAGGGAATTGAGCTTACGCTGGGATGGACCGACAAAGCCGGTGACTTCAATTACTCGTTCAACACCAACTTTACCTACAACAAAAACGAGGTTAAAGAACTGCTCGAAGGCACGCTCGGACTCTTTGGCGGAAATCTCCCGGTTGGAGGATTTTTCTCAACCTATACCATTGTTGGTGAGCCCATTGGCTCCTATTACGGCCGCAATGTGGTAGGGATTTTCCAGAACGAAGATGAGATAAGCAATTACACTTGGACCAATCCCGAAACCAACGAAGAGGTGTTGATTCAGCCCAATGCAAAACCGGGCGACTTCAAGTATGAAGACGTGGACAACAATGGCCTGATTGATGCCAAAGACCGTGTATTTCTGGGAAGTGCGCTGCCGACCTACCTGTTTGGTTTCAATGCCACCCTCGAATACAAGGGCGTTGACTTCAGCGTGGATATTTATGCACAGGGAGGTAATAAGATCTATAATGCCAAACGCGCACAGCGCCTCGGCAACGAAAACTACGACCTTGACTTCTACGAAAACCGCTGGACCGGCGAAGGCTCAACCAACGAATACCCCTCAGCCGACCTCACTGCCGACAATATGCTTCCCAACTCCTGGTACATTGAACCCGGCGGATTTGTGCGCATCAGAAACATTCAGGTAGGATATACCATTCCTGAGAAGGTGGTCTCCAAACTTGGCATAAGAAGTGTCCGTTTCTATGTAAACACATCCAATCCGTTCACATTCTTCAAATACAACGGATTCAGCCCCGAGATCGCCAGCAGTTCTCCCACCTCTCAAGGCATCGACCTGAATGTTTATCCGATGTCGGCCACTTATAATTTTGGTGTCAATGTTAATTTCTAACCTTAAAAACCAGGAAATTATGAAATCGAATAAATGGATATATCCCCTTCTGATGCTGACAATGGTTATTTTCAGTTCCTGCCAGGATTACCTGGATTTCGAGCCGGAAAATACCATTCCTGCAGAAGGCTTTTTTGAAACACAGGAGCATGCCGAACAGGCTGTCAATTCAATCTATGCACACTTCCGTTCATGGGAAATGGTTTCCTTTGCGTTTATCATAATGCAGGAAATACCTTCCGACAATGCCGTTAAAGGCAGTGCCGTAGGCGATGCATCATTTATCAACGACTATGACAACTTTGCCTTCACACCCAATCAGTTTGTATTGAAAGACTATTGGGCCGGCAGATACCGTGGAATCAACAAAGCAAACCAGGCAATCACCAACATTCCGGCAATTACAATGAATGAATCGTTGAAAACCCGGCTGATCGGTGAGGCCAAATTTCTCAGGGCTTTGCTCTATTTCGACCTTGTGAGGGCATATGGTGATGTACCTACCCCGTTGTCTGTTCCGGTTGGCCCCGAAATCAACTTCAGAACCCCTAAGGCAAAAGTCTATGAATACATTGAGCAGGACCTGCTGGATGCCATGGCTGTGCTGCCGGATACCTATGATGCATCAAACAAGGGAAGAGCCACTGCCGGAGCAGCCAAAGGATTGCTGGCAAAGGTTTACCTTTACATGGAAAGATGGGGCGATGCCGAACGCATGGCTACCGAAGTAGTCTCCTCCGGCAAATACAGTCTTGAATCCAACTTTTACAATGTATTCAGGGTTGCAGCCGAGAATGGCCCGGAATCCGTTTTTGAGATTCAGGCCCAGCAGATTGAAGGAAACTGGGGGGTATCATTCTCCCAGCATGCTGAAGTACAATCTGTGCGTGGTCAGTGGGGATGGGGGTTCAACATCCCGACCGATGACCTGGCTGCTGCTTTCGACGCCGCAGGTGACCAGATCAGGAAGGCCGCAACCATCCTTTACAAGGGTGATGTCACCCCCGACGGGGATATCATTGCCGGAGTCCCTTCCCTTGAAGGGATAGAAGGCACCCCAAGGTACAATGGCAAAGCATACTATCCGTCGGCTCAGCAGTTGTTCGGCCCTTACGGCTCAGGACAAAACATCCGTGTGTTGCGTTTTTCCGAAATCCTGCTTATTCAGGCTGAAGCACGCATCAGGCAGGGAAATGCCTCAGGCGCTGTTGAACCGTTGAGACTGGTAAGAAGCAGGGTAAACCTGCCTGAAATCAGCTCACCTACCCTCGATGATGTTTTGCTCGAACGCCGCCTTGAACTCGCCATGGAAGGCGACCGCTTCTTCGACCTTGTACGCACCGGTAAAGCTGCTTCGGTGCTGGCCTCGAAGGGATTTGTCGCCGGGAAGCATGAAGTCTTTGCCGTTCCGCAGGAACTGATCGATCTCTCTGAAGGTAACCTGACACAAAATCCCGGATATTAAACCCGGTAATCATTGCCGGATATAACCTGAAAACGGAGAGTCACACACATATGACTCTCCGTTTTCATTTGCATCCTAATCCTGAAAATAGTAAATTCTTTAAAACCATCGGAAGGATACCTGGGGTGATCAAACAATTCCAATCCTTCGTCCACTCAGTCATTCGTGGCACCTGTTGCCGCCCTGCCTGAATGATCCGGACGAAAACGGTGACCATCGTTGATCATAAACCAAACCGCCACATCCCCGGTCCTGTATTTTGATTTGATCTGTTTTGATTTCCTGCTGAGCGTCTTTCCGGTCATTATACGCTCTATTGTCCGCATATCCCGGTTGAACCCCACATCAAATGCCGTAGCATAGAATCTTGCCTTGTCTTCATCATTTTTCCATTTGATGTGCGCATACCTTTTATCCATAAGCTTCACAAACATCACAAGGTAACGCAACTGCCACTTATCAGACTCCAGTCTGCGGGCCCGCTCACTTCTGGCTTTGGTGGTATTTGACAGTATAAACTTGTAAGGCCCCATTTTCTGTCGCGAATAGTTACGTTCAACCAGTTCGGCAAAAGACGCTTTCATCTGAAACCGGCCTGTCGAATAGTGGGAATACTTACGGCCTGATTGAATATACAAGGTACGCAGAGCCCCTCCTTCAACCAGATCACGAAGCGCTGAGTATCGCATCATCTGAGGAATTACCGCGCTGAAGGCAAGATCGGGCCTGATTTTTTCTTCAAGTAAGGTATCAGCCATCCAGGGGTTTTTGAGCAGATAATCAACCGCATCATAGTACTTATTCCCCAGCTCATTTGAAAGATCAGGCAACGGGGCCGAGGACTCTGTCTGTGAAAAGATAACCTGCGAAAATGATAAAAAAGCCCAGCAGACCAGAAATAACCGGTAAAAAACAAAGGATTTACGATAACCTGTATTCACGGGCAGCTGTTCGGAGGGTAAGCAAACTGAATTTAAATAACAACAAAAAGCCAAAATTAAGAGAAATCCTGAAAAACATGGCAAAAAACTATACAATTTGACCGGCAATAATTCCTTCAGGTAATAAAATCAATCTTATAGAAAATTTTCTGTTTATTAAAAATAATCCGGCAATACATATAAAATCATTAGGAACGTGTCAGGATCAGACCCGGCATCCGGCTGAGTGTATTTTTAACACTTTTAATGAAAAAATCCGCCATTTTATAAGAAAAAGATTAGCATCCTGCAATAAAAACTTCTATATTTGTGGGAGAAATTTTTACTAACCAAAACCAAACAACTATGAGAAAATTTACCCTTTTATTTGTTTTACTGTTCACCTTCGCAGGATTCTCGATGGCTCAGGTCGTTGAGAACTTTGAGAGTCTGAAGATGAATGCATTTGACGCAGGAGCCAATGGTTCGGTTTCTGTGGTTGCAAACCCCGACCAATCCGGGATCAATACCAGCTATAACGTTGGAAAGATGGTTCGCGGTGGTGACGGACAACCATGGGCAGGCTGGTATGCAACGCTCAGCACTCCGGTTGATGTTACTGCCAACAAGTATGTACACATCAAAATCTGGAAACCGAGAATCAGTCCGATTGTTTTCAAATATGAACGCAGTGATCTGAATTCAGGGGATGTCAATCCGATTAATCCGCAAACCCTGACCGGACAATGGGAAGAGTTTGTATTTGACATGAGCATGGTAAGCGGGGAATATGTGAAAATAGTTCTCATTCCTGATTTTGAAGATCCTCTTACTCTTGTAGGTGACATTGAAATTTACTTTGATGACCTCTATGTAAACAATGACCCTACTCCCGGCAGTGCCCCCGTTCAGATTATGGAAGATTTTGAGCATATCCCATTGAACATCATGACCGGCGGTGCCGAGGACCTCAGCAAATTTACCCTCGTGCCGAATCCTGACAAATCCGGTGTAAACCTCAGCGATTATGTAATCAAGTTCGACCGCGATATGGACGGAGTTCCCTGGGGTGGTTTCTATTCGGCTACCCAGGTGGATGTGACCGAAAACAAATTTATGCACGTAAAAGCATGGAAACCCCGTGTCAGCCCGGTGAAATTTAAAATTGAAGCCGGTGCGGCCGGTACCCTCGAGGTTGCTTCAACCAATGAGCAGACTGAAACCAATGTATGGGTAGATTATGTATTTGATTTTTCGGAAAAAACAGGTACCTATCCCACCATTGTTTTCATGCCTGACTTTGCAGATCCCGTTGGCCTGACTGAAGATATCGTCATCTATTTCGACGATATCATTCTCAACAATGACCCGAATCCCATGACTCCTCCGTCCCTCACCATCAATGTTGACATGAACGGCACCGGTGATATGACCGGCGTTCCTGTTTACATTTCAGGAGCACTGGGTGGCGTCTATGGAACATGGAACGAGCCGGGTACAAACACCAACAACGAGATGACTGACCCCGACAGCGATGGTATTTATTCGATTACCTTGTATCTGCCCGACGGACTTTATGCTTTCAAATTCTTCAAGGGCGCTGGCTGGGGCAACGGTGACCCCGCTCCGGGCGGCGACCGTACCCTGCAGTATGCAGGCAATATGAATGTTACCTATAAATGGGGTGTTGACGGCCTGCTCAGCGTTCCCCAGAATCCGCTGGCAGAGCAGATTAAAATGTACCCCAACCCGGTAAGCAATGAGCTTGTAATCAACAGCTCGGCCAAGGTTAAGGAAGTAACCATTACCTCCATGCTTGGTCAACTGGTTGGCACTTACAGCCTCAACAGCAATGGCAGAACTTCCATCAATACTTCTGCACTGGGCAACGGCATGTATTTCGTGACCTTTGTTGGTGAAAACGGCCACAGGTACGTACAAAAACTCATCAAGCACTAAACCTTTAACAGGTATTGCACAAAAGCTCCCCCACGGGAGCTTTTTTTATGCCAGGAGGTCATGTTCCATTAGCGGTGCGATGGTCTGCAATTCTTATGCAGCATCTCATATCGTGCAAAACATTGAGATAAACCACCTCAATAATACCAGCCAGCAACTATTGTTTTGATTCAGAAATTTAAACCTTTCCGGAGGAATGCTGTTTAAAACCAATATAAGGTTCAACAATCATTTTCAATGGAATATACAATCCTGAAGCCTTCAACCGAAGGCACAGTGGTTTTGCTTACCATCAGCAGGCCATCCGCCCTTAATGCCCTCAATACCAGGTTTTTTGAAGAGATGGATCATTTTATTACTACCATTGCTGCTGATCCGGGTATACGGGCATTAATCATCACCGGTGAAGGTAAAGCCTTTGTGGCCGGCGCCGATATTGCTGAAATGGTTGGTAAATCGCCGGAAGAAGCCCGGGCTTTTTCAGCCGTAGGGCAAAAAGTTTTTAACCGCCTGGGCGATCTGCCGTTCCCGGTTATTGCAGCCATCAATGGTTTTGCGCTTGGAGGAGGCATGGAGCTGGCCATGGCCTGCGATTTCCGCATTGCATCGGCAAATGCCCGCTTCGGGCAACCGGAAGTCAACCTGGGCCTGATACCGGGCTATGCCGGTACACAGCGACTACCCAGGCTGACCAATCTTGCGGATGCACTCTACCTGCTTACAACCGGAGAAGTGATAGACGCGGAAACCGCCCTTCGTATGCGGCTTGTACAGAAAATCACCCAACCTGAGGAGTTAATGGATGAAGCGAAAAGGCTGGCCGTCCTGATTGCCTCAAAAGGCCCGCTGGCAGTTAAACTGGTAAAAGAAGTAACCCGCAAAGGGCTTGAAATGAATTTTCACGATGCTGAAAAGCTGGAACAAAATCATTTTGGAGACCCCTTTGGCAATGAAGGCAAAGAAGGTATGACTGCCTTCATGGAAAAGAGAAAACCAGTCTGGTAATCACCCTTAACCATACACCTCTTTGCAGGGGAATCCCTGACATGAGGGTGCTGTGTCTTGCACTGAACCGTAAAACCTTAAAACCCGAATACATTAAAACATGGAATACGCAGAAAGACTATCGAATGTAACCGTGCTCGGCGCTGCCGGCAAAATGGGCAGCGGCATTCTGCTGCTGTCGGCCCTTGAAGTGGCCGATGAGATGCTGAAACCCGGAAACA
>CAZDBX010000024.1:0-17767 GCA_964503805.1 uncultured Lentimicrobium sp.
ACAGGTTTGTTTCCTGATAGCATTAAGTCAGAAAATGTGCCAGCGGGCCGGAATGTGCCGTGCCAGAAATTAAAAAATTAAATTAAATTTTTGCAATAAGCAGATAATCAATGTTATAAAAAATAAAATAGAATGATTATAATTTAATTCAGGGGGTATCGTCTGGCTCTGAAAAGAGAAAATAGCTTTAATATGGGACGGATAGTCCGGATATGGGACATATTTTTTTATGCAGCAGTTGATTTTTGCCTGAAACCAGGATTTATTGTATCGCACGAACGGGTGTTATTTTCCTTTTCCGGTTCCTGAATGCTTCCTTTTGTTGTTTTTTTACCATGGTTGCATCCGTTTCAGGTGAAAATATCTTAAATTAGCCTATCCATCGGAATATTGAATTCTATGATTGATTTTATTGATGATCTCAGGGCTTTGAAAGAGGGCGGGCAGCCCGGAGTGCTCTGTATTGTTACGGCTACATCCGGTTCAACGCCGAGAAAAGCCGGTTCAAAGATGATTGTATTTGCCGGCGGCACTTCAAAGGGTACCATAGGGGGAGGTGCCGTTGAGCATCAGGCAGTGGAAATTGCCCTGCAGGCACTTGAAAAAGGGGTGCCGTTTACCAGGCACTTTGAGTTGCTTGACGACCTCAGCATGGAATGCGGCGGCGCCATGGATATATATTTTGAACCCATCGGTGTGGCGCCCCGGCTTTATATCTTCGGTGCCGGCCATGTGGGCAAAGCCCTTGCATCATTCACCCCGGCATTCGGCTTCCGTACAACAGTGATTGATGACCGTGATGGCATATTCAGTAAATGGGATGTTCCGGATACGGAATTTATGTACGGCAATTACACCGGGCTTGTAAACGAAATCGAATACGGGGAGCATACCTACATTGTTATTGTAACACACAAACATGAGTATGACGAACAACTGATGGTCGCCTGTGCCCCGCGCGATTATGCCTACCTGGGGATGATCGGCAGCAAACGTAAAGTTGCGGAGATAAAAGCGCGCGCCCTGGATAAACACCATCTCAACCCGGAGGTGCTCGGCAAAGTGGATATGCCCGTCGGCATACCCTTTGCCGCCGAAACACCGGCTGAAATCGCGATCAGCATACTGGCCAGGCTTATAGACATTAAGAATAAACGAAAATAAGAATGACTGCTACCGGTAACAAGGTCAGGTTTCTGCTGAATGACCGGCTTGTGGAAGTGGATTTTTCAAAGGAAACAGCGCTGCTTCCTTCTGTCACTGTGTTGAATTATCTTCGTTCCCTGCCCGGTTATAAAGGGGTAAAGGAAGGTTGTGCCGAAGGCGACTGCGGCGCCTGCACCGTGGTGATCGCCGAGGCTGTTGAGGGGAAACTGGTGTACAAAACAGTGGATAGTTGCCTGCTTTTCCTGCCTGCCTTACACAACAAGCAGCTCATCACGGTTGAGCACCTCGCTGACAACGGTCACCTCCACCCGGTGCAGGCTGCTATGATTGCCCACAACGGCAGTCAATGCGGATACTGCACACCGGGAATTGTGATGTCCCTTTTCGGATTGTATAAAAATCACAGCACCACTGACAGGAAAGTGATTGAGCAGGCCCTTACCGGGAACCTTTGCCGCTGCACGGGCTATCAGTCTATAATTTCCGCTGCTGCGGAAGTTTGTAAATCAAGTGAATACGATAAATTCGCGGCTTCCGCTTCCGGAGTTACTGCGCAGCTTGAGGCCATGAAGTCGGGAATACCGCTTGAACTGCTAACTAACGGGCAGCGTTATTACAAACCTTTCACCCTTGAAGATGCACTGAGGTGCCGTCGTGAAGTTCCTGAAGCGCAGGTTGTTGCCGGCGCCACCGACCTTGCGCTGCGGCAGACCAAAAAAAGGGAGGTGTTGCCGGCTTTGCTGGATATTTCAGATGTGGAGGCATTGAAGTATTTTGCAGAGTCTCCGGATGGCTATACCATTGGGGCAGGCCTGTCCATTGAATCACTCAGGCAAACCAGCGCCGCTTGTCTGCCGGCTCTTAAAAATATGCTTGACTGGTTCGGCTCCCTGCAGATTCGTAACGTGGCTACCCTTGGCGGGAATATAGCTTCGGCTTCGCCCATCGGCGACACCCTGCCATTGCTCTATGCTTATGATGCAAGGGTAAAACTGCAATCGGCTGACTCGGAACGCGTGGTTCCGCTCGGGGATTTTATTACCGGATACCGGCGCACCTGTCTGCGGCCCGACGAACTGATTACTGCCGTCGTTATCCCAAAACTTCATACTGGAACCATTGTCAAATCATACAAAGTATCCAAACGCAGGGATCTGGATATTTCAACCGTCAGCGCAGGGTTTTCATTGAATTCCCGAAACGGGACAGTAGCGCAGATTGTGCTTGCTTACGGAGGGATGGCGGCACAAACCGTCAGGGCGGTAAAGACAGAACAGTTTCTTACCGGGAGGGCATGGTCATTTTCGGTGATCAGAGAGGCGATGACCATCCTTGAGGAGGAATTCACTCCCCTGAGCGATACACGGGCCGGTGCAACCTATCGCAGCCTGACCGCCCGCAACCTGTTGCTGAAGTTTTATGAAGAAACGGAAGGAGAAGCGGGATGAAAGCGCATGATCTCAGACACGACAGTGCAACCGGGCATGTTACCGGCCGTTCGGTGTATGTAAACGATATGGAGGCAGGTCCCGGTCAGCTGGTTGCAAGGGTAGTATACAGTAAGCACGCGCATGCCCGCATTACAGATATAGATTTCAGGGAAGCTGCCGGGGTGCCCGGTGTTGCTGCAATCATTACCGCGAAGGATATCCCCGGAAAAAACCAGATGGGTCCGGTTGTGCATGATGAACCCTGCCTGGCTGAGGGTGAAGTCTCTTTTGCAGGGCAGGCGGTTGTCCTGATCGCTGCGGAAACTGAGGAGGCTGCCCTTGAAGCTGAACGGCTTATCCGGATTGAATATATACCGCTTGACGCGGTATTGACGCTCAGAGAAGCGATAGTAAAAAATTCCCTGATTGCACCGCCCCGTTATATCCGCCGCGGGGATGCTGCCGGGGCAATTGAGAAGGCTCCGCTGAAACTTGAAGGCATGCTGGAGACCGGGGCGCAGGAGCACTGGTATCTCGAAACCCAGTCGGCGCTGGCGGTTCCGGGCGAGGGCAGGGAGATGACGATCTGTGCCTCCAGCCAGAACCCGTCAGAAACCCAGGCTATTGTTGCGGAGGTATTGGGCATTCCCCGGAATGAGGTGGATGTGGAGGTGCGCCGCATGGGAGGCGCTTTCGGCGGGAAGGAAACGCAGGCAAATCACGTAGCCGCCTGGGCTGCCCTGCTTGCCAACGCCACCGGTCGCCCGGTAAAGATTCACCTGTTTCGCGACGACGATCAGATCATGACCGGAAAGCGGCACCGCTTTCTGTCAAAATACCGTATAGGGTTTAATGATGAAGGCAGGATACTGGCTTATGAAGTGGAACTGAACAGCGACGCGGGCGCCGCTACCGACCTGAGCCTGGCCATACTCGAAAGGGCCATGTTTCACGCCGAAAATGCTTATTACATCCCGGATATCAGCATTACGGGCAGGGCTTACAGGACCAATCTGCCTTCAAACACGGCCTTTCGCGGCTTTGGCGGTCCGCAGGGCATGGCGGTTATCGAAAATGCCGTTGACCGGATTGCCCGTTTGCTGAAAAAGGACGCTGCCGCCATCAGGAAACTGAATTTCTACGGTATCGATGAACGTAACCAGGCCCCATACGGAGAGCTGATCCTTAATAACCGCCTGCACGTTATATATAAGAGGCTCTTACTTTCCTCAAAGTATGAAGAGCGCAGGGCTGAGATTGATATTTTCAACGGCAGGCACCGCTGGAAAAAGCGCGGATTAGCGCTGACCCCGGTTAAGTTCGGGATTTCATTCACCACCGCTTTCCTGAATCAGGCCGGGGCTTTGGTAAATATTTACAAGGATGGGACCATACAGGTAAATCATGGCGGTACCGAAATGGGACAGGGCCTGCAAACAAAAATTCTTGGGATTGCGGCTGCTGAATTCGGCGTTTCCGCGAGGCATATTAAAGTAAGCGCGACCAACACCTCAAAAGTACCGAATACTTCCGCCACCGCCGCTTCTTCAGGCAGCGACCTGAACGGCATGGCGGTGAAAAACGCAATTGATACGCTTAAGGCCAGGCTGAAACCCGTTGCCTGCGCCGAGTTGCTGAAAGCGGGAGCGAAAGATCCTTACCACGACGGGATCGTTTTTGCGGAAGATGCTGTTTTTGCCACCGATGAGCCGGAAATCAGGATATCCTTTCCGGAATTGGTTATGGCGGCCTACCTGGCCCAGGTAAGCCTGAGTGCAACCGGTTTTTATAGAACTCCGGGCATCCATTATAACCGGGAGTCCGGCCGGGGAAATCCGTTTTATTATTACGCATACGGAATGGCGGTTTCGGAGGTGGAAGTGGATGTACTCACAGGGATGTACCGGTTGCTGCGCAGCGATATCCTGCACGATGTGGGTGACTCGCTCAACGAAGCGATCGACATCGGGCAGATACAGGGCGGGTTTATTCAGGGGGTGGGATGGTGCACCACCGAAGAAATAAAATGGGACGACAAAGGGCGGCTGCTTTCCCACTCGCCGGATACCTATAAGTTACCGACGGTTAGCGATATTCCGGAAGTTTTCAATGTGGAACTGCTCCGTGACCATCCCAACGAAGGCACCATCCGCAAGAGCAAGGCCGTGGGCGAACCTCCCTTTATGCTGGCTTTTTCGGTATGGCTGGCCATTAAGGACGCCATTTCGGCCACCGGCGGCCACCGGTTTGAACCGCATTTTTCGCTTCCGGCTACGGCAGAGGTGGTGCTGCTCAGCATTGAAGAAATCAGCAATAGGATTAAGAACAGGAATGAAATGAATCAGTCAACTTTTAACAAAGAAGAGGGAAACCCATGAATGGGATTTATAACCAGATTATCTCGCTCTCCGGCAAATACAGGGATTACACTGCATCCAACCTCTCAAGGCTTGTGCAGATCCGTTCGGTGAGTATGCATGAAAAGGAAGTGCAACTGGAACTGAAGCGGCAGATGGAGGAGGCCGGGTTCGATGAAGTGCGTATTGACGGGCTGGGGAATGTCATCGGCCGCATCGGCAACGGAAAGCGCGTCCTTGCCATCGACGGACACATGGATACCGTGGATGTAGGCAATGCCGCCAACTGGAGTTTTGACCCTTTCGGAGGGGAGATCAGGGATGGTTTTGTGCATGGTCGCGGCAGCGTGGATCAGAAAGGAGGTCCTGCCGCAGCCGTAACAGCAGGACGTATCCTTAAAGAAAACGGCGTTCCGGACGATCTCACGTTTTATGTGGTTGGCAGCGTGATGGAAGAGGATTGCGATGGTCTGTGCTGGAAATACCTGGTGGAGGAGGAGGGGCTGAAGCCGGATGTGGTGATCAGCACCGAGCCCACCAATCTGAATATCTACCGGGGTCATCGCGGCCGTATGGAGATTGCCGTATCGTTCAACGGGATTTCCTGTCATGGCAGCGCCCCTGAGCGCGGTAAAAATGCCATTTATGCCGCCGCCCGCGCCGCCCTGGAAATCGAGAAACTCAACGAACGCCTGCCGGTTGATGAATTCCTCGGAAAGGGAAGTGTGACCATTTCAGAAATCAGATCGGGCAGCCCTTCGCTCTGCGCAGTGGCCGACTTTGCCCGTTTGCACCTCGACCGCCGCCTGACCTGGGGCGAAACCAAAGCCACGGCAGTCGCCGAAATTGAAGAGATCATCAAAGGAATGGATGCCAGGGCCGAAGTGCTGCATTATGATGAAGTGGCCTATACCGGACTGCGTTACGGCATGGAGAAATATTATCCTACCTGGAAAATTCCCGCCGATCATCCGGCCGTGATGCAGGGCGTTAAAGCTTTCAGGGAGTTGTTTGGCAGGGAGCCGCTGGTTGATAAATGGACATTCTCGACCAACGGGGTGACCATCAACGGAATATACGGAATTCCGGTCATCGGGTTCGGGCCGGGCAACGAAATACTGGCACATGCACCCGATGAAAAAGTGCCCGTTGATCATCTGGAAGCAGCAGCCGCGTTTTATGCCGCGTATGCGGTCGCGTTTCAGGGATCATAAAATCCCGGCACAATGCAATGTATTGCTGAGAATAGCTGTACAATTATTAATATTGTATTCCGGCTAAAGCCTGCCGGGAGAGATATTCAGGATGAGAATGTGGAATTAATCACTGATCTATGAAATCATTTCAGCAACTGACCGACGAACTGAACAGCCTGAAAACAGGCCTTTTCGGCAAGGATTTTTTATTGACATGGGACAAGACGGAAGACGATCTGCGTCAGACCCTGCTGGTGGCTGACGAGTTGAAGTACCTGCGCGACCGGAATATCTCCACCTGTTGTTTTGACTCGGGACTGGCGGTGTCGAATTTTCGCGATAACTCAACCCGGACCCGTTTTTCTTTTGCTTCGGCCTGCAACCTGCTGGGTTTGGAAGTGCAGGATCTTGATGAGGCTAAGTCACAGATCGCCCATGGCGAAACAGTCAGGGAAACGGCCAATATGATCAGTTTTCTTACTGACATTATCGGGATACGTGATGATATGTTCCTCGGCGAGGGACATCGCTATATGCTTGAGATGGGGGCCGCCCTTGACGACGGTTTCAGCAATGGCGTGTTGCCGCAGCGGCCGGGGATCATCAACCTGCAATGCGACATCGACCATCCCACGCAATCCATGGCTGATTTGCTGCATCTTGTCAATTTTTACGGTGGTCTGGATAAACTGAAGGGGAAAAAGATCGCGATGACCTGGGCCTATTCGCCCAGTTACGGAAAGCCGCTTTCTGTGCCTCAGGGCATCATTGGTTTGATGACGCGGTTCGGTATGGAGGTTGACCTGGCATTTCCCGAAGGCTATAACCTGATCCCGGAGGTGGTTGAAATGGCCGGGCGGCAGGCTGAAGCATCGGGCGGAAGTTTCAGGGTGGTGAACACCATGGAAGAAGCTTTCCGAGATGCCGACATTGTTTATCCGAAAAGCTGGGCGCCCTATGCCGTGATGGAACAGCGCACCGGATTGCTGAAAACTGGTGATAAAGAAGGTCTGAAGGCGCTTGAACAGCAATGTCTGGCAAACAATGCCCGCTATATCGACTGGGAATGCGATGAAGAAATGATGAAACTTACCCGCAATGGCAATGCCCTTTATATGCACTGTCTTCCGGCTGATATTTCCGGTGTTTCCTGTGCCCGGGGAGAAGTATCGGCAGCGGTATTTGAGCGGTATCGTATTCAGACTTATAAGGAAGCCGGCTATAAGCCCTATATTATTGCCGCGATGATCCTGAACAACCGCTTTGAGTATGCATCAGAGATCCTTGAAGGCCTATACAGGGAAAACAGAAAGAGGGTAAAACGGTTCTGACCGGCCTCTGAGCAGGTGTGCAGCAAAGGCGGATTTATTTAACAATGACCGCAGGTTATCGCTTATTGCCTGATAACCATGCTTGTATTTTGCCTTATTCCTTCGGATTTTTCCAATTCGCTGAATTATTTATGCCTCTGTTAGCCCGGGCTTCTTAGCTTTGCAGGATGAAACGGAAAAACCATCAGCAGCGTCAGGCCAGGAGTTTGAAATTTTTCAGGAGTATTCACCGTGTGGCGGCAATCTATCTGTTTGCTGTATTTATCATTATTTCAGTCACCGGACTAATGCTGGGATGGAAAAAGCACAGCGGGGGATTGCTGCTTCCGGAATCCGTAAAGGGGACTTCAACAGACCTGAAGGATTGGCTGCCGCTCGATAGTTTGTACAGAAATGCATGCGGCATCCTCAGCGACTCGGTTTCCCGGGGGCTTTCACATGATCTTGAAAGGATTGATGTCAGAAAGAATTATGGAATGGTGAAGTTTGTGTTTGCTGATCATTTTTACGGCATTCAACTCGACGGGGCCACCGGGCAGTTATTGAAAATTGAACGCCGGCGTTCCGATATCATTGAAAAGTTTCATGATGGTTCAATTCTGGATCATGCACTGGGCCTGCAAGGGGAGTATATAAAACTCATTTATACCAGCCTTACCGGCCTCGCCCTGCTGGTGCTTACGATTACAGGTTTCTGGATATGGTATGTGCCGGTCCGCTTGCGAAAGAAAGATCGATTCTGATATATCCGGGTTAATGTGTTTCAGCTGTGATAATTATGGCTGGGGTGAAAAAACTTTACCTGAAATATTTGCATTCCATCAATCAATCTTCATACTTTTGCAGGGCAATGGTTCCGGAAACGGATAATAGGGAAAGCCGTGCAATTCGGCTGCAGTTCCCGCTGCTGTAAGCTCTTTTAACGGTTTCAACAGAATGCCACTGTCTATCCCCAAACTGACGGGAAGGCGTTGAAAACAAACGGAGTAAGCCAGAAGACCTGCCATTTGCCTTGTGGATTTTGCAGTTTACGGAGAATGAACTGCTTGTCGGAAAACCTGGCCGTATTCACATATTTTTCCGGTTGTTTTTAATCAGGTTTTCTTCTGTACTGCATAATCCATTTTTTGAAATGATTTAAAGCCGGAAGCCGTGATCCGTGCAATGGTCCTGTGTGCTGCCCGCGCGGTGCGGATCATTTCAGGGAAAGCATGCAGCCGGCGCTCCGGAATGCTGAATGATATTGCGTATAAATTAAATAAACTGATCATGAACTCCCGAATGATTTCCCTGCAGTTTGCTGTAATCACAGCCCTGGTGCTGATGCTGGCCTTCAGCCGCTTGTTGCCGCACCCCTTTAACTTTTCGCCGGTGGCGGCCCTTGCGTTGTTTGGCGGTGCCCGCTACAAAAGCCGTTTTGCTGCTTACCTCATCCCGCTTACCGCGGTCTGGATCAGCGACCTGTTCCTCAACTACGCATTCTTTGGCCGGCTGGTTGTTTTTTACGATGGCGCCTTCTTTACCTACCTGGCATTTGCACTGATCGTAGTCCTTGGCTCCTTTGCCCTCAGTAAATTTTCAGCCGGAAGGTTGTTGATTACCTCCCTTTCAGCTTCGGTCATTTTTTTTCTGGTCTCCAACTTTGGGGTCTGGATTTCCGGTGGGCTTTATCCCCCAACCGGCGGGGGACTTGCCGCCTGTTACGCCGCAGCGATTCCATTTTTCAGGAATACCCTGGCAGGCGATCTGGTCTACGGTTTCGCCATATTCTATCTTTATGAACTGGCTGCCAGCCGCATCCCCGCGCTGAAAACAGCATAAAATTCACTTTTTGTTATAAACCGGCTTTACATCTAATCCAACTCATCATGATCAAAACCATACTCATCGCTGTATTTGCACTGCTATCGCTTGGAGCCTCTGCACAGGGGCCTTATCCACCCGCCGCCGGGCAGTCAGGGAGCACTGCCATTGCCATGGACAGCAGCATTATCCGGTCATGGGCCACCGGGGCTGAGGTTGTTCGCGGATTTATTCAGATCAGCGATACAGGCGTGTATAACCTTGGTTCCAACAAGGCCACCTATGGCAGGCATTTCGACGCTACGGGACCTGCCGAAGGCAATGCAACCGGCGTACTCAGTCTGGGCGACGGAGGCATGGCCACCCTTACCTCCGACCGCCTGATCGTGAACGGGCCCGGTCCTGATTTCGCGGTTTTCGAAAATTCATTCGGCGATACCTTTCTCGAACTTGCTTTTGTTGAAGTGAGTTCCGACGGGGTGCATTACAGCCGGTTTCCCTCAGTTTCACTGACCCCTGCTGACGTTCAGAAAGGGGCATGGGATGAGCTGGATCCCACCATGATACACAATCTTGCCGGCAAGTACCGCCAGGGGTTCGGAACCCCTTTCGATCTCAGCGACCTGGAGTATGATCCGCTGGTGGACCTGTTTGCCGTCCGCTTTGTAAGGATCATTGATGCAGTAGGCTGTATCGATCCGCTATATGCATCTTTCGACGCAGAAGGCAACATTATCAACGAACCTTTCCCGACTCCCTTTAATTCGGGCGGATTTGACCTGGACGGGGTTGCTGTAATCAATTCCAATGTGCAGAATGAGGTTGCCGGTTTTGAAGAATTCAACCTGGATCCCGACAGCTATTTCTTGCCTGAATCTTCCGGCAGCTTTAGCAGCGGCTCCCTCAGTTTCCTATACGAAGGCGGTTCCGGGACATGGTCGGGATTTACATATTCAAACAGGGTAACGCTGAACGGATCTTACACCGATGATCAGTTTGTTGCCGTTCCCGGGGGAGGTGTTGAAGCCGACTCATCTACGTTTGCCATTTCCTACGTGAATTCCGACTGGATGACCGGAACCTATGATCCCATTCCTTCAGTGATTCAGACAACAGCCGGAGATGAGGCTGTTTTCAGCGGTTTTTACGTTACCAATACGAATATGGCTTACATCACCATGCGAGACGGAACCCTTTTTAACAAGAAATTCGGGGGCGTTGCAGGCAACGACCCTGACTGGTTCAGGTTGAAAGTGTGGGGGGTTAAGGTCGACAACAGCCTTACCCAGGAGATTACGCACTACCTGGCTGATTTCCGGAGCGATGACAATGCCCTTGATTATATTCAGGATGACTGGCGCTGGGTAGACCTGATGCCCCTGGGCACGGTGAAATCGCTTTATTTTATCCTTGAATCCTCCGATTCCGGTGATTTTGGCATCAACACCCCGGCTTATTTCTGCCTGGATCATCTTACCGTTCTGAGTACGCAGGGGCCTGTGCTTACCGCCTGGCTTCCTGATCATGAAGTGGCCGTGAATACAGATCCTGTTGTGGTGGCGCTCGATAACTATTTTTATCACGACAATGGCGCCATCACATACGAAGTGGCTGAAAATACAAATCCAGGATTAGTCTCTGCTTCGATCGGGGACAACCAGCTTACACTGACTTTTGCCGCGGATGAGACCGGCCCTGCGAAGGTTACCATCGTGGCTTCCGCCTCCGGGGTGAGCGTAACCGACACTTTTGACGTAACGGTGCGCTCAAATGTAGGGATCGATAATCCTGAAGCATTGACTTTCAGGGCTTATCCCAACCCGGTATCAGGGTCGCTCTTTATTGAGCATGGCGGGCAAAGCGAATTGCAGCTGACAGGAATGAACGGAAATGTGATCCTGCAGACGAAGCTTTCAAACGGTAAGGCTGAAATTTCGCTTCAGGACATGCAGCCCGGCATATACCTGCTGAAGCTGATCAGCGAAAAAGGCGTTTCAGTGAAGAAGATCGTTAAGCAATAGTATTCTTACCGATAAAAATCTGTTGACTAATGGAAAGAAACGTAACGGTTACCGTTTTGCTGCTGGCCTTCCTGATTATCCGGGCAGGGGCCCAGGAGCCGGTTACCGATACGCTTATGCTGAAAGGGATTGAGGTAGCGTCGGAAAAAATCAGCCGGAAGGAGCTCACGCCATTCCCGCTTCAGAGCCTGTCGGCCATACAGATAGCTTCGGTTTCCGGAAATTCGGTCGCGGATGCCCTCAGGACATTTTCGGGGGTTACCCTGCGCGATTACGGCGGGGCTGGGGGGCTGAAGACCGTTATGGTCAGAAGCCTAGGCTCCCAGCATACCGGTGTTTTTATCGACGGGGCGCCAGTTTCGGACATCGCCAGCGGTCAGCCCGACCTGGGGAAGTTTCCGCTCGGGAATCTTGAGGAAGTCAGCCTTAATGTCGGCGGCGGAGGAAGTGAGCCCATGCCGGCAAGGGCGCGTTCAGGCGCCAGCATCATCAATCTGAGGAGCACCAGGCCCGACTTCGGAAAGTATAAAACAAGAGGAAATGTTGGTATCAGGGGCGGATCGTTCGGGCTGATCAACCCTTTTCTCAGATTGGATCATAAAACCGGTTCCGGCTCCTGGTTTGGAATTGAAATTAATCCGCTCTTTTCGAAAGGGGATTATCCATACCTGGTTGACAACGGACCTGCCGGTTCAGCGCGCCTGAAGCGCGGCAACGGTGACCTGACTTCGCTGGCGGCAAACCTCAGTTTCAGTGCAAAGGCCGGCGACAGCAGCGAGGTGCGGGTTTTCGGGAGATTTTACAATGCCGAGCGCGGATTGCCCGGCGCTGTGGTATTTTATAACCCCCACAGTTCGCAGCGGCTGACCAACAAGGACCTGAGCCTGGGTTTTCAGCTGATGTCAGTAAGAAAGCGGACCTCCCTGCTGACCAACGCCGGCTGGTCGTACGCCTGGCTGCGTTACCTCGACCCCGACTATCTCGGGTATGCCCACAGCCTTGACAACCGTTACCTTCAGCAGGAGTTCTACCTCTCGCAGGCGGGCAGGTTCACCATCAACAGGCATTTCTCCGCCTCAGTGGCATCGGATTTTATCCTGAACACCTTTTCGGGAAGTCAGTACAATTCCGATCCCTGGAGGGGCAGTTTGCTGTTGTCGGCAATATTGGCCCATCAAACACGGAATACCGGCGCCGAAGCCGGATTTCTGGCAAGTATCATCCGCGACAGCGAAAAAAATGCATCAGGCGAAAACCTGACGCATAAAATATCACCGTACTTTTCACTGTCTGTCAGGATTGCAGATGTACCTTCGCTGAGGCTCAGGATGATGTACAAGCACTCATTCAGGATGCCGGCATTCAACGAAATGTACTATACCCTGGTTGGGAATCCCGGACTTTTACCGGAAAGCGCGCAACAGCTGAACACCGGCTTGCTGGGATCATACGCGCCTTTCAAAGGTGTGCTGCTCAGGCTGAGCGCCGATGCTTTTTTCAACAGGGTTCATGACAAAATCGTCGCCATTCCTACCCGGAACCTCTTTGTATGGTCGATGCAGAATATCGGCGAAGTGAGGACCCGGGGGCTGGACTTTCAGCTTGATGCCTCTTCCGCCCTGGGCAGGCGCGGCAGAATATCAGTGAACCTCGCCTATACTTTCCAGGAGGCCAGCGATATCAGCGATAGAAATTCTTCAGACTATGGGAGTCAGATTCCTTATATTCCCTGGGAAACCTTTTCTGCAACGTTTCAACTTGTTCACCGGGCATTTTCGCTTGACTACAGCCTTCTCTTCAACGGTTACAGGTATGTGTCGGCCGAAAATATTCCCCAGAACATGCTGCCGTCATGGTGGATCAGTGATGCCGGCCTTGCATGGAGCCCTGAGGCCGGAAGGTACAAATACAGGATAAAGGCAGGGGTAACCAATCTGTTTGATAAAGATTATGTGGTGATCAGGAGTTTTCCGATGCCCGGAAGGGGCTTTGTAATCAGCGGCGCTTTTAATTTTTGATTTTTGATATGATGAAGTTTATCGGAATTCTGGCAGCAAATAAGAACCGGTTGAGCAAAGGCCGGAAATTGTACCGTTCTGGCAGCAGTGGATGGTGGCAATGCTGCTCCTGTTAATAATGTTGAGTACATCCTGCCGCAAGGACCCGGATCAGCCCCGGCCTGTGGAGAACGATACCACGATTTATGCTGCCGGTATCTATGTGCTGAACGAGGGCTTGTTTAACCAGAACAATGCAGGGCTTACATTTTTTAATTTCAGCGATTCAACTGCGGAAACGGATTACTTCTTCAATAAGAACGGCCGCGGGCTGGGCGATACGGGAAGCGATGTCTGCATCTATGGCTCCAAACTGTATATTGTGGTGAATGTTTCAAGTCAGCTCGAAGTAGTTGACGCGGCCTCTGGCATCAGCCTCGGCCGGATCCCGCTTTTTAACGGCAACAAGCCGCGGCAGCCCCGTAAAATTGCCGCTTATGGAAATTATGTTTATGTATGTAATTTCGACAATACTGTGGCCGTGATCGATACTGCCCGGCTTGAGGTGGTCAGGCTGATTGAAGCCGGCAGAAACCCTGACGGGATCACCGCTGCCTACGGTAAAATCTGGGTTTCCAATTCCGGAGGCCTGGCATTCCCCGGATACGACAATACCGTATCGGTGATTGATCCGGAGACGTTTACGGAAGTATCGCGTTTTACGGTTGGTATCAATCCATACACCATCCGGCCCGATGGTCACGGCCACCTTTACCTGATCTCAAGAGGAAATTACGGCGATGTGAAGAGCCGTTTACAGGTGCTGGATACTTCAGGCAGCCTGGTTAAAACATTCGGTGAATTTGAAGCTTTGGGCTTTACGATGGCGGGTGATACAGCTTATGTGTATAATTACGACTGGGTGAGTGGCAAAAGCACGGTGATGGTTGTAAATACCCTTTCCATGCAACTGGTGGATGACCGGTTTATCAAGGATGGTACAGAAATTCTCGTTGCATACGGCATTGCCTATGACCCGGTGACCGGATTTATTTACATTCCGGATGCCCTCAACTTTACCGGTACAGGTCGTGTGTATGCTTTTGACAAAACCGGTAACCGTCAGTTCTCTTTCGATACCGGTATCAATCCGTCGGGTGTTGCCTTTCTCCATCGCATGAATATTCAGGGAAACTGAGAAAATCCCCTGCCCGGATGCCTGAAGGCTCATTGTGCCGGCGCTTCAGGCATTCAGTGACGGTGATGCGATTACGCTGAAAGTTATCAGGAAACGCATGCAATGCTTTACAGGATCAGAAAATAAAGGTAAGCAGGAGCAGAAAGCTGCAATTATAATCCGAAGATGCCGATTTTGAAGGCAAAACGGCGCGGCCTTTCATCCGGTGCAATAGAACGGATGGGGCGTGGCTCCTGATTGATGATATCGAACCGCGAGCAATGGATTACCTCTCCGGGCATTGTACTGATATGAAGTACTTTGCAGTGGGGGCTGCCATTCGAAATAAGGGAAATATACTTTTCGATCGTGGTTTCTTCACCTTCCGCGTGAATCAGTATGCGGTGCTCAGACCCCTGGTTCGAAATGGTTCCGCACAGTCCCATTTCCCTTCCCTTGTTCAGGGTGTAAAACCGGAATCCTTTGCAAACCTGGTCAATCGATATTCTGATATCTACCGCAACACGCATCTGGCATAATGGATTAAGTTTATTCAGCAAATGGTAACGGTCCAGCTTCAGAGAATGAACGGCTGCCGGTAAGGAACAGCCGCTGAATTATTTCTGAAACAGATTAAACGCTTATAAAGTGTAAAGTTAAGGACAAAAATCAAAAATACAATAGGTGTAAATACTGATTTTTTAATAAATTTTTGTGAATTTTCAATGCGTACAATTGCTAATCCGGCAAAATGTCCTTAAATACAGGTATTTATGAAAGTTTTCCTTCCTCCTGAAATGTTTCAGACGGATTCAAAGATCAAGTTGTTCAGGATATGAAACCGGAGCCTGGCAGACTGATCCGACGCAATGATAAATTATGGTTTCGCCTTCTTTAAACCGGTTTTCAAATACAGGGAGATCTGATGATGCCCTGGTGGCAGCAATCAGTACGGATGCATTCAGTTTCGGAAATAGTGTCCTGGCATATTCGAAAGCATCGGGGCCGGTGATCACCAGGGTGCGGATACCGGAGGCAAGCAGCATGGCCGATGATGCCCAGCAGGCATAAGCCTGGGGATAGGCCAGTATCCGTGCCTGCATCCGTTGAACCATACTTTCGGCCCGGCTGATATAAACATTGTCCGAAAAGTAATGACCCAGATAAAGCAACACCTTCGACATAACGGCATTACCGGAGGGCTCAACCCCGTCGGTGGTTTCAATTACCCGCATGATTTCATGCCCGGTGCCGGCACCTTCAGCCGAAAACCAGAAGAAGGGGGAGTCTGCATCACCAAAAGTACGCAGCACGGTGTCAGTCAGCCGTTTTGCAGCGTGCAGCCATTCTTCGTCAAAACATACCTGGTACAGCGTGATATATGCTTCAGCCAGGTATGCATAGTCATTGAGTACTCCCGCGATTCTGGCGTTTCCGTTTTTCCAGGTGCGCAGCAGGCTGCCATCTTCCTGAATCATTTCCCTTGCGGTGAACCGGGCCGCTTTCAGCGCGGCATCGAGCCAGGGATGGTGCTGCGTTACCCGGTAAGCATCGGCATACGCCTTGATCATCAGGCTGTTCCATGAAGCCAGGATTTTATCGTCCAACCCGGGCCTTACCCTTTCGCCCCGCTCTTTCAGCATCAGGGCCGAAGCCATGCGTACCAGCTGTTTCAGCTCCTCTTCACTGAGGTGCTGTCGTGAGGCAAATACCTCATCGGTGAGGGGCCGCAGCAGGATGTTGCGTCCGTTTTCCCATCGCCCCTCCTGATCGATGCCCCAGTATTCCGAGAGTAATTCGCCGTATTCGGGCAGTATTTTCATGATTTCGTCCCTGGTCCATACATAATACCTGCCTTCTTCCCCTTCGCTGTCGGCATCGAGCGCCGCATAGAACGCGCCTTCCGGTGAGGTGAGTTCGCGTTCGGCAAAGGTGAACGTTTGCCGGATGATGTCGGACAGCTCTTTATGGCCGCTGATGCGGTAAGCATTTGCATACAATGAAATCAGCTGGGCGTTGTCGTACAGCATTTTTTCAAAGTGGGGGACTTTCCAGTGCGCATCGGTACTGTAGCGCGCGAAACCTCCGCCTATCTGATCGTAAATTCCGCCACTTGCCATGGCTTTCAGCGTTTTGAGCACATGGCCGAGGGCTTCGTTTTTACGGGAGAGGTCGTAATAATCCAGCACAAATTGCCATACGCCGGGCATGGGGAACTTCGGCGCCCCGGTCATTCCGCCGTTTACGTCGTCGAACCGCAATGAAAGCTGCTCATAAGTTTCATCAAGAAAAGCACGGTCGATGCCGGATGGGCCGGATGGCGCTTCCACCATATTCTGCCCGCTGATGCCTTCCATAAGCCTTGAAGCCTGTATCTTCAGTTCGTCCTGACTGTTGTGATACAGGTCTGAAATCTGAATCAGCAGTTCTGTCCATTGCGCGGGCCTGAAATAGGTTCCGCCCCAGAACGGACTGCCGTCGGGCAGGGCGAAGCAGTTGAGCGGCCATCCCCCGCTGTTGTGCAGCAACTGAATGGCATTCATGTAGAGCAGGTCCACATCCGGCCGCTCTTCCCGGTCAACCTTCACGCAAACGAACAGCCGGTTCATCACCTCCGCGATCTCGGTCTTGCTGAAACTCTCATGCTCCATCACATGGCACCAATGGCAGGCGGAATAACCGATGCTGATCAGCAATGGCCGGTTGCTCCGGTGTGCCTCGGCAAACGCTTCCTCCCCGTATGGATACCAGTTAACCGGATTGTGGGCATGCTGAAGCAGATAGGGGCTGGTTTCGTTGATCAGTCGGTTCGGCATAATTGTCAGAAGGTTGTGTGGTGACTGCTGTTATTAACAAGGTTTTACCCCCGAGTGTTTAATGGCTGGTAAGAAACGCATCAAATACATTCATTTCTTATCTCTGGAAGCATATGATCCGCCAATGGCGGGTAAATTACATAATTTTATGACAAAAATATGAATCCGGTGGATTCGGATGTGCGGAGAAAAGGATCAGCAATGTGAAACAGACGCGCCCGGACGGGTCGGAAACATTGTTCAGGCTGATTTCTATAGACATACGACCCCGCTGGGGTCGGTAATCCTGGTTTACTCTTTATTTCTGTAGACATGCGACCCCGCTGGGGTCGGTAATCCATGTTTACGATGATTTCTATAGACATACGCCCCCGCCGGGGTCGGTAATCCATGTTTACGATGATTTCTATAGACATACGACCCCGCTGGGGTCGGTAATCCATGTTCACGCTGATTTCTATAGACATACGAC
>CAZDBX010000024.1:17867-24038 GCA_964503805.1 uncultured Lentimicrobium sp.
TCTATAGACATACGACCCCTCTGGGGTCGGTAATCCTGGTTTACTCTTTATTTCTGTAGACATGCGACCCCGCTGGGGTCGGTAATCCATGTTCACGCTGATTTCTATAGACATACGACCCCTCTGGGGTCGGTAATCCTGGTTTACTCTTTATTTCTATAGATATGTGACCCCTCTGGGGTCGGTAATCCATGTTCACTCTGGATTTGTATAGACATGCGATCCCGCCGGGGTCAGAAAATCCTGATTCATTCTGCATTTCTGCCGGTTGCCGTTTCGTTTTATCGGGAACATTTCCTGCGAAAGAAAGGAACAAGTCGTGGTTTCTCTGTGAACCGGTTTCTTCCTGATATATTATTTCACACAGATGCACCCGGAACCGCTGAGTTATTCAGAAAGTTTTAACCATTGATTCGCAAAATGTATTTTAAATCATTGATTAAGTTTTGAATTAAAGTAGCAGGTTGCCATATCTTTTCATGAAAATTCCGGCGGTTATTTAGATTTATTATAACTTAGCCGCCTGAAGGCGTCTTATACCCGGATTTCAATCACCAATTTCCCGGAGTGTCCGTCCCGGTTCCCCGGGGTGTAGTTTATATGTCCGGAAAAGGGTAAAGGCTGCTGCATAATAAGAAATCTGCAATAAACACTCTATGACGATGAGACTATTACTTGTTTTGATGGCCGTTCTGGCCCTGAGCCGGGTTGATGCCCAGCAGACTTACCGTGTACAGCGCGGCGAGCGCCCGCCCATTGATCTGGCGGCTGTTCCGGATGATGCCATAACCCGTGGCATTTTAAAAGTGAAGGTGCAGGAATCCTACACCCGGCAGCTTGACGAAATGCCGGTGACGGTGGATGCCAGGGGCACGGTTACTTTCGGAATAGAAAGCATTGACCGGCTGAACAGGCAATTCGGCGTATCAGGCTTTGATAAAACCTTCGGTTCTCCGGCTTTTTCATCCCGCTTCAGCGATCGCCACCGCGCGTGGGGCTTTCATCTCTGGTACACCCTCTATTTTGATGAGGGACTGGATGTGAAACAACTGGTTCAGGCTTATGCCGCACTGGGAGAAGTGATGGTTGCTGAACCCGAGTATGTTAAAGAGTTGGTTATTAATCAATTGCCTGATGGAAAGACAGTAGGGGAAGCGCTGAGGGGCGCCGCCTGGACGCCGGATGACCCCCGTTACAATGAACAATGGCATTATCACAATACCGGTCAGCAGAACGGTACCCCCGATGCCGATATCGATCTGCCTGAGGCATGGGAGATTACCAAAGGAAACCCTGAAGTGATCGTCGCGGTGATTGACCAGGGGATTCAGACCAACCATCCCGATCTGATTGCCAATATGTGGGAAGGGCTGGGATATAACTTTATCAACAACTCACCGAACATTGTTCCCGGGGATCACGGTTCGCATGTGGCGGGAACCGTAGCCGGTGTCAACAACAACGGCATCGGGATTTCAGGTGTGGCCGGCGGGACAGGCCCGGGTGACGGCGTGCGGCTGATGTCGTGCCAGGTATTTAATCCGACTTCCGGAGGTGGTGGATTCCAGAATGCGCCCATCTGGGCGGCCGACAACGGCGCTGCCATATCGCAGAATTCATGGGGATACACTTCTCCCGGTTACTATGAACAGGCTGTTCTCGATGCGATTGACTACTTCAATATCAACGGCGGAGGAGAAGCCATGGTTGATGGCGGGATTACGATCTTTGCCGCAGGAAACAGCGGTTCACAGGGTCAATGGTATCCCGGTTACTATTCGGGATGTTTCTCGGTAGCAGCCACCAATAATCAGGACAAGCGCTCCTGGTATTCGAACTACGATACCTGGGTTGATGTGTCGGCCCCCGGGGGTGAGACCAACCAGGTGACCCAGCGGGGCGTGCTCAGCTGCTGGCGCAACAGCAATTATGGTTTTTACGAAGGCACTTCCATGGCCTGTCCGCATGTTTCGGGCATCGCCGCACTGATGATTTCGCTGGCGTACGGACAGTTTACCCCCGCGCAGGTGGCCGATATTATCCGCAATACCACCGATGATCATTACGGGGTAAATCCCGGGTATATCGGCAAGCTGGGGACGGGCCGCGTTAATGCGCACAGCGCCCTGCTCGAAACCCTCAACCAGATGATACTGGTAAACAATCCCCTTGCATTTTCTGCATTGCCGGCCAGCCATACGCAGATCAACCTCAACTGGGTGAAAAATCCGGAGAACGACGCCGTTATGATCGCCTGGAATACCACTGACGCGTTCGGCGATCCGGTGCAGGAGCAGCCTTATCAGACCGGCGAGGTGATTGAAGGTGGCGGAACTATACTCTACATCGGCCCGGAAAGTACTTTTCAGCATACAGACCTCAGCAGCAATACGCCTTATTTCTATAAAGCCTGGTCGGTGAACGATGTCAGCGAATATTCACCAGGGATGACAGCAACAGCCACCACCCTGAAAGATCCAATCGTAAGCTTCCCGTATCATCAGGATTTTGATGAGGAGGCTTTCCCGCCCGCGTCATGGGAAAACAAGAAACTGGCCGGCGCCGGTGAAGGATTGTGGGACCGGCAACAGACCGGGACGGACCCGGTATGCGAACCTCAGTCAGGCGATGCCATGGCCCGCTTCAACAGCAATGAATATGTCGCCGGAACCAGCGGTTTGCTGGTGACCCCTCCGGTGATGTTCGGCAGCGACAACTATGAAATCAGTTTCTGGATGTTCCGCGACAGCGAAGAGCCCGCGACAGCCGATAAAGTTGAGGTGTATGCCAATATTTCGCCCAATGCCGGTTTTGCCACCCTGCTGGGAACCGTGCACCGTTCGGCCGCGCTTTCGCCCGAAACCACTGAAAGCGGATGGCAGCGCTATGTATTTGAACTGCCGGCAGCGTATTACAACAAACTCACTTATATTATCCTGAAAGGGATGAGTGAGCAGGGCAACAGTATTTTCATCGATGAGTTTCACATCGAAGTGCCGGTATCCTGCTTCCCGCCTGACAACCTCACGGTTACCGCCATCACCTCCGCTTCGGCACTGATCGGCTGGACCGCCGTGGAGCCTGCCACCGCCTGGGATGTGGAATTGGGCCTTCAGGGATTTGAACCCGGCACCGGATCATTGCTTACCGGAATTGCCGACACGGCGTTGACCCTCGAAGGGCTCGAAGCCAACACAGCCTATGACATTTATGTGCGTGGCGCCTGTGATGATGAAAACAGCAGTGTATGGACCGGTCCGCTTGGATTTACTACCCTTTGTTATGCTGAAACGCCCTGGGAAGAGACCTTTGAGGGGATGAATGACGCGTTTGAATGCTGGCAGGTGATGAGAAATACCGCCGGAGACGGGGGCCTTGACGGCAATAACCTTATTCCGGCAACGGAAGGATCATGGTTAGTCTGTACCCCTGAGTCGTTCGGAGGTTCCGGCGCACAGTATATTTTTAACGGTGAACGTTCGGCCGCCATCGATGGCAGTGCAACCGGGTTCAACTGGCTGATCACCGGAGAGATGCAGATGCCCGAAGCAGGAAATACCGACCTTGCGTTTATGCTGTTTTACGCCAACAGCGAAACAGAAGTCAACCGTTTTTATGTTAATATCCTCGATGAAGGTAACTGGCGCCCGGCGCTGGTGATGGACAGCCCCGAAACCGGCAGCAATCATTTCCAGCAGCAGGTACTGATCAATATGGATGGCTATCAGGGCAAGCGCATCAGACTGGCTTTCGTTTACGAAGGCAACGACGCGGCCACCCTGGCGATTGACAACATCGGCATTATTCCCGCTGATAACTACTGGACCGGTAAATCGGGCAGCGTATGGACGAACGAAGCCAACTGGCGCCTGGCAGTGCCGGAACAGACCGGCACCGCGCAGATATTGCCCGCCCCGAATCAGCCTGTAATCAGCGGAAGCCTTGAAATGACCGGAATTCAAGTTCATCCCGGCGCCTCGCTCACCCTGGCTCCCGATGCGCAATTAACGGTTACCAATTCTCTCATAAATATGGCAGGAGCTTCCGGTCTTATACTGAAAGCCGATGCGCAGGGCCACGCCACGCTGATCCATCCTGAAGATGGCGTAAATGCCACGGTTGAAGTATATACCGGCGCAACGGGCTGGCAGTTGCTGTCAATGCCTTTTACTGTTGATTTTGAGCCTGAATTTTCAGCTCCCGGTGACGGTTTGCTGAAATGGCATGAAGCTTCCGGAAGCTGGATTGCTTCCCGCCTGGAAGACGAAACCTGGAACCCGGTGTTTGAAACGCTGATGACCCGTGGACATGCCTATCTCAGCGGTTATGAAACGCCTCAGATTCGTTCTGGGTCCGGTTTGCTTGACGGTACATCATTCAGCCGTGAACTGCAGAATACCGGCAACGGATGGCATCTGTCGGGCAATCCGTTTACGGCATCCGTAAGCTATAACCCAACCGATCCGCAGTTTGTCGCTATCGGGAAAGTATGGAATGCCGCCGAAGGATCGTTCACCGAGTTATACCCCGGTGCCATTATTCCTGCATTTTCGGGTTTCGCCATAGAGGTGCTTCAGGAAACCGCCACCCATCATATCCCGGCTGAGTCGCGTACGCATGAGGCAGGCTTTCTGCCGGCAGCCCCGGAGCCTTCCATCGCGCTTTCGGTCAGCGAAACCCTGCTGGGCACCCGGCAGCGCGCGGCCATCAACCTGAATCAGGCAGCTACAGAATATTTTGATGTTCAGCTGGATGCCGGTTTTCTTCCGGGATTTGCTCCTCAGTTATACAGCCTCTCGGGCGGCCGGAAGCTTTCCGTCAACACCCTTCCTTCCATCGCCACCGGTACGGTTATTCCGCTGGGATTCGTGAAAAATGAAGCTGATAACTATGTCTTTGAGGCTCAATTTGATGCGCTTTATCCGGATATGGTACTGTATCTTAATGATCTGAAAACCGGGGAGTTGCATTTACTTAACGGAAATTCTGCGGTGGAATTTGCCGCTGAGGCAGGCGATGCGCCCAACCGTTTTGAGCTGATTTTCGGTACCCTGGGAATTGAGGGGCAGACCCCGGTCAGTGATCTGAATGTATATGCGTATGGATCTGTGATTTACATGACCGGCAATGGCCCCATAGCGGGCAAGGTTACCATCACCAGCCTGCAGGGTTCCGTGTTGCTCGAAAAATCCGTTAAAGGAGAAGCCGTCATTAAACTTGAAGCCGGTAGCCTCGCCAATGGCATTTACATTGTAAGCCTTACAAACGAACAAGGCCGGATCAGCCGCAAGGTGATACTCAGCAGGTAAGACAAATTGTTTGATACTTTAGAAAGCGGCAGGATCCGGTAACGGGTCCTGCTTTTTTTTCAGGAATGGCGGTGTCCGGTCAGGATCCCAGCCAGTTTCTTATCATCCGCCTTCCTTCCGGGGTCATAACCGATTCGGGATGGAACTGCACGCCGCAGAGGTCAAACTCGTTGTGCCGGAGGCTCATGATCACGCCCCGGCTGTCGGTGGAGGTGATGCGCAGGCAGGCGGGAAGGGGGGGCGCCACGGCCCAGCTGTGGTAGAGTCCGGCTTCAAATCCGGTTTCGATGCCTGCAAAAAGCGGGTCGGCGGGCGGCAGGGGCGTTACCTTCACCGTTTCGCCGTGGAGGATGTTTCCCGGCTGTATCAAGCGGCCACCGAAGACTTCGGCCATGGCCTGCATGCCCAGGCACACGCCCAGCATTTTTTTCCGGCCGGACCATTCCCTGATCATGGCGCGGGTGTTTCCGGCTTCGGCGGGCAGTCCCGGGCCCGGACTGATCACGATGGCGCCGGCCGCCTCCGCCGCGGCGGTAGCGTCCTGGTCGTTTTTTACCACTTCAATGGCGGTAGCCCCCGCTTCGCGCAGCAACTGCACCAGGTTCCAGGTAAATGAATCGTAATTGTCGAGCAGCAGGATTTTCATAGCGGCGGCGTCGCGCAAAAATAATCAGGATTTTAATGCGAGCTCCCTTCGGTCGGTTTAAGGATTCAAGGATTCAAGGATTCAAAGATTCAAGGATTCAAGGATTCAAGGATTCAAGGATTAAGAAGTAAGAAGTAGTTAGTAAGTAGTTTAGGACCATGTTACTGCTGGTTACTTCTTATTCGATATTTTCAGTTGTTGTTTGTTTCAGTCTGC
>CAZDBX010000025.1:0-23100 GCA_964503805.1 uncultured Lentimicrobium sp.
AATATACCGATTCGGATCAGGTTGAAGTAATTATCACCCTTACCCGTGATATAAACAACCGCTTACTGGATCTTGACTTCTGGAAAGCGGACTTTTCAAAACTGATCCGTTATCCTACGCCCGGGCAAGTGACCATTCTGAGGAAATTCCGGTAAAGCGGAAGCTTTTTTCCTGTTATTTGCCCGGCAACCATGAATTTAACTAAAATTATAAATACCTGATTATGGAAATATTTTCAGCAGGCAGGTTTATTAAGACCGGCAAAGAGCTCCGGGTAACGAATCCTTATAACGGCAGCCTGGTAAATACTACATATCTTGCCGGTGAAAAGGAGCTTGAAGATGCAATCACCGCGGCCCGGTCAGCACTCCTGCCTGTGCGTGAACTGCCTTCGTGGAAGCGTTATGAAGTGCTGATGCATATCCGCAACCGGCTGGCTGAGCGACGTGAAGAATTTGCAGGCATGATCTGCGCTGAGTCAGGCAAACCCCTGCGCTATGCCCTGGGCGAAACGGATCGTTCAATACAGACATTTACAGTCGCCGCCGAAGAAGCAAAGCGGCTGCCGGGCGAATACCTGAGCCTGGACTGGACAAAACCGGGAGAATATAAGGAGGGCATTGTCAGGTATTTTCCGGTTGGGATTATCGCGGGTATTGCGCCTTTTAATTTCCCCTTAAACCTGGCCGTGCATAAGCTGGCGCCTGCCATAGCCGCAGGTTGCCCCATCATACTCAAGCCATCTTCAACCACGCCGCTCAGCACCCTGATGCTGGCGGAGATCATTCATGAAACAGGTCTCCCTGAAGGCGCCGTTTCCATTCTTCCGATGGACCGCGACACAGGTAACAGGCTGGTTACAGATCCGAGAATTGCATTGCTGTCATTTACCGGTTCTCCTGAAGTGGGCTGGAAGATGAAAGCAGAAGCAGGAAAGAAAAGAGTGGTACTTGAATTGGGCGGCAATGCCGGCGTGATTGTCGGTAAAAGTGCCGATCTGTCGCTGGCCCTTGGTAAATGCCTGAGCGGCGCGTTTTCATACTCAGGACAGGTTTGTATCCACACCCAGCGCATTTTTGTGCAAAAAGAGCTGTTTTACGAATTCAGTTACCGTTTCGCCGCCATGGTGAACCAGATCAGGTCGGGCGATCCGGCCAATCCGGATACCGAGTTCAGCAGTATGATTGACGAGGGCAATGCCATAAGGGTGGAACAGTGGGTAAACGAAGCGCTGGCCGGGGGCGCCCGCCTTGTCTGCGGAGGCCGGAGACAGGGAAACTGGTTTGCGCCCACGGTTTTAACCGGCACAAATGATGATATGCGGGTATGCAGCCAGGAAGTGTTCGGCCCGGTAGTTACCCTGGAACCTTTCGATAGCTTTTTCGAAGCCATTGAGCGCATCAACAATTCCCGCTTCGGCCTGCAGGCCGGCGTTTTTACCAACGACCTCAGCGAAATGGATGAAGCCTTTGCAAACCTTGAAGTCGGCGGAGTCATCATCAACGACGTGCCGACTTTCCGCGTTGATCACATGCCTTACGGAGGAATTAAGGATTCGGGGCTGGGCCGTGAAGGGGTGAAATATGCGATGATGGATATGCTGGAGCCAAGAATACTGGTAAAGGGGAGGAGATAAGAATAAGATACGCGGAATCAGGCCATTAGTACCTTACAACAGATATAAAACGGACTGAACAGGGCCTTCCATCTCCGTAAAGTATTCTGAATAAATTTCTTCCTGTCCTGAAAAATCACCGGCGCGTTGGCGGAGGAATCCACTACAGGCCAATGGTCATGAACTACTATTTTATCACCACTTTTATTACTTCTGCATTTTCACTGGTAGTTAGTTTAAGCATATAAACGCCGGGTGAAAGCAAAGGGTTCCAGGTTAATGTATGAACGCCCGGATTCATGCTTGCACCGAGAAGGGTTTCCTTCTTCCTGCCGTTCAGGTCGAAAACATCAATGGATGTATATGATGCAGATCCCAGGGTGAAAGATAGCCGTGTTGTATTTTCAATCGGGTTTGGTGAAACCGAGAAAAGTGATTTGTCAGTTTCCAGGCGGCCGGTATTTACCCCGGTCCTGACCTTTGCTTCAACAGGAATGACCAGTTCATTCAGGAAATAATCCCTGATGGTGATGGATGAGAAATAATTATCATCCGCCATTCCGTTTGGATTTATTGTTACCGTGATGGTTTCGGGTTGGCTTCCGCGAAGTATTCCTTCAGCGGTATGAACTGAGAGCCAGGGAGTATTTTCCGGGGTTGAGACCGAAAAGGAATTTGTTTCACTTCCTGTTGCAGAGAGCTGTATATCAATATTTGTAATGGTTTCCGGAGCGGTCAGCAGTGAGATCATTGCCGGATCGGCGGATATTGCAGGCGGGTTTTGAACCATCTGCAGTGCATTCAGCAGGTTAAGCCGCCCCCCGCTCACAGTGCTGCCGACAAGTGAGGGTATGGTATCAACAGAAGCGATGAGGTATCTTTTAAATTTTGAGGAGATCAGTACCGGGTCATTTTTGTATTGCAACAGCGTGGCCTCACCGGCAGCGGCATACATGAGGGCGATGGCTCCGGAAACATGGGGCGACGACATGGATGTACCTGATTTGTATCCATACTGATCTCCCGTCCGGGTAGAGTATATGTTGGTTCCCGGGGCTGCCAGATCGATGCTGTTGGCGCCCCATGCGGCCTGTGAGTTCAGGGCATCGGTATTGGTGCTGTTGGTTACTGCAACAATGGATTCGTTGGTCATGGCTGTAGGAATGTCGCCGTTGATGTCAACATCCCAGCCGCGGTTGGCGGTAGAGGCAACATTCAGAATGCCGGCAGAACCCAGGGAGTCATAAATCGCCCCCCAGAGCGGGTAATTGGCCGGATTTCCACCATCGATGCCGAAGGAGGAATTGGTAACCACCACAAAAGCACCTGCAGTACCGTTTGTTTCATCATAAATCTTCCTCATGGTGAATATGTAATCATAAGAAGCTACGGCAACCGCTTCGTTTGAGCCTGAACCTGAAACGGGCATCAGATAGGTATTGAATGCCACCCCGGTTACCCCGAGGCTGTTGTTCCCTTTTGCGGCCGATATTCCGGCAACATGCGTACCATGGTCGCTTTGCGACACGTTGCCATTGCTGCCATAGGCATTCCATCCGTTATAATCGTCAATATAGCCGTTCCCGTCATCATCAACGCCATTGTAAGGGATTTCAAGCCTGTTTTTCCATAAATGCAGATCACTGTGGCCAAGATCAACACCGCCATCAACCATGGCGATAATAATAGTATCCCCATCAACAGTCAACCCACTGGTGGTAATATCCCAGGCGTAGCTGGCCCTGATATCGGCCCCGGGGGTTCCGCTCATCTGACCGGTATTTTTCAATGCCCATAGGGCCGAAAATGACGGGTCGTTGGGAATCAGTTCACGCTCGGTAACCTTATGGTTAAATTGCGCAAGGTTTACCGACGGATGCCGGCGGATATCGTCAAGCAGCTTGCCGGCATCGACAACCGCCTCGTCAAAACCAAGCAACCAGATATTCATTCTGCGTGAAAGCTGCTTTTCGATGGTTAATCCGGCCGGGCTGAAAGTATTCATTAATCCGGAGAGCAGTTGCTGATCGCTCCCCTGCTTTAGTTGTATCAGGAGTTGTCCGGGTTCGCGTTCTGCTTCAGCGGTCTGCGCATTGGTGTGGCATGCAATGGCTGCAAAAATTAAAATGGAATAGAGAATTTTCATGTGCGGTTAATCTGCTGGATTAATTCATTAACAAGTTACCGTCTGCAATGTTTTAAGTGCTGCGGACTGGTTTCAGGAACAGGCCGATACCTGGATGATCCGGTTATTTTTTGTCGCGTTCTTTCTTTATTTCTATGATCAGACTTTCCCGCACCGGAGAATGTACGGATGGTTCATTTTTTTCCGTACTTGTCTTCATACATCCAGGTTGCGTCCCTCCTGATCTGTTCATCTTCACTGATGCCGTTTTCCCTTGCTTTCCGCTTGATTTCCTTCATCCAGTCAGGAGTTCCGCGAATTCCCATTTCAAGGAGCCGGACCAGGTCGCGTTTGTCTGAATATTTTTCCGGAGCGTTAAGGTGGTCTTCAAAAAAAAGATAGTTTGCCTCTTTTTTTATCCTTTCCTCCAGGCTCATATTCAATGCAAGACTTTCTTCATACATCCGTTTGAACCCGTCACCGTAAGTTCTGATCTGGTTACTGAAGATCTCCACAGGATCGCGGTAACCGGGATAAAACAGGTCGTAAAGCTGTTCATCAAAATTCCAGGCAAAGGCATGGTGAAATCTTTCGGTAATCATAATCAGGATGAAATCGCGCTGCATAATTTCGTCCCTGAAATTCCGGTCGGCAGCAACCCCATCCTGTAAATAATCGCACCGGGTAATATTTTTGTTGTAGTACCAGAAATCGCAATTGCTGAAGGCACTGGGTGTAATATGGTCATTCAGCCAGTTGAAATAGAAACTGTCTCCGACAATCAGGGCATTGGGTTTGGTTTCGCTGCCGGTACCGGCAAATTCCAGCACGGGATAAACCAGTCCGGGCTGTGGAATCCTGAACAGGAGGTTCATTGCCAGGCCGATATCATAATCGGGGTGGCGTATGGTATCAAGCTCAACAGTTTTCCGGATAATAAGTTCAGGGACCGGTTTACCGCTGATTTCTCGCAGATATTTCAATGTTGTATCAGCGGCCAGTGCTGCACCGTAATAACTCCAGTGGGTACCGCATTTCGGAAATAGCGGATTGGCTGCTTTTTCTTTGATGTCGATGAAATACCTGTTAAGATCCAGCACGTTAACCCCGGATGCTTCTAGTTGGGTCAGCAGCATGCTGTAGTTTGATGTTTTCTCAGGCAGATTTCTGTATTTACGGGGCCAAAGGTCGGTATGAAAACTTCCTTTCCCCGGCTCTAAGATAACAACCAGGGTTTTACCCAGACTGGCCAGGGTATCCTGCACGGCCCTGAGCTGCCGCGCTTTTTTTATCCATACACTGTCGCCAACATAATAGAGGCCGGTTACTTCCCTAAGGTAATCTTCTTCGAAAAGTTCGTTATTTCGGCCAATGATCACTCCTTCGGCATTGGCCTGACGGAAAAACAGGAAATCTGCCTGGTTATTAAGTCTTACCAGATCGCTTCTGAAACCGATATGATGTTCAAGACGTTCATTGAATGTTTCCTGAAAAGAGCCGTTCAGCCAGCCGGCCCGGGAAAAATCATTGAATGACGGTTTCCCGGCATCTATAAAGGCGCCTGAAAGCGGTTTTTCCGGAAACAGCCTGAATCTTGCCTGAATTGCCGGTGCTGCAATAAGCAGCATCAACATGAAAAACATGAAACTTTTAAGGCTATTGCCGTCAGATTCTTTGGTTTTATTCATCTGATGAATAATATCAGGCAAATTTAATGGTTTCTCCGGTTGTCAATCCTGAAATCATCTATTGGCCTGTTCTGATCAGTTTTTTCACCAGTGTTCCTTTGTTTGTTTTAAGCACGATCAGGTAACTGCCGGGCCCGGAGCCGTCAAATGCAGGTTCTATCTGGTATGTGCCGGGATTCAATGGGATTGTGTAATCATAATGGTAACAAACCCTTCCCGGCAAATCGGTAATCATCACGGTAACCGGGCTGGTTTCTGTAAGTGTCCAGGTTATTTTCAGGTCGTGCTGCGAGGGGTTGGGGTAAACAGAGAATGCGGAAACGGGAATGACCTGACCGGAGATACCGGTGGGTACCGCATAAACTGGCAGCATAATGTAGTCAATCCTGGCGCAGTCTTCCCCGGTGGAGACGCTGTAATCTTTGGTATATCGCCATGAAAACACCTGCTCACCGGCAGGTACGTACATTCTCGCGTAAGTCCAGTCCCGGTTGCCGGCCCACTTGCCGAGTTCATCCGAATCGCTGAAAAATCTGAGAAAATCATAATTGGCTTCCGATGAAACCTTAAACCAAAAGGAAACCGAATCGGCAAAGGCCACGTTCCAGTTTAACCACAGGCTGGAGGTCTGGTTATCGGTTATCTGGCCTGAACGGGCGTTGTGGTTTCCTTCATAGGCATTGCCATCTTCAATAAACCAGTTGGCACTTCCGCCGGTTTCCCAATCGAAGCTTTCAAAATTCCCGCTTTCAAAATCTTCTGCAATAAATCCGGTAAGCAGGGGTATGGTCTGAAGGAAGTCAAACTGATGATAACCAATCACATTCAGGTTCACCTGTACCACATAGTTGAGTGGTGTGGCTGCATCCAGTGCAGCCATAAAAGTTGTCTGCCACTCCTCCTGTGGAAGCAGGGTATCTTTGGTCTGGGCCGTTCCGCTGAGGATAATGTATGGATCCCAGGAAGAAAGGCTGGCTGAGGCATTCACAAGTTTTGCACCCCCCGTGTTGGAAAGGTTGATCCTGAGCAGGGCATTTTCACCGGGTTCGAGAATCCCATTGTTCCCGTCAAAAACTTCAAGCCCGCTGATACTGATAACCGGTCGGAATGCCTGAACCCTCACGGTGCGCGACCAGTTGCCTTCAGCTGAGGAGGCACTGATGATGAGAGATGCCAAATGGGCATCGGGCACCTGGTTACTGGCGATGAATGTAAAGGCATTTTCAATCAGGTAGGCCTGACCGGGCTGAAGTCCGGGAATGACGGATGTTCCTGCAGTAATGTTCAGGTAAGGATCAAGGGAGGCGAGGTTTAATGTAAGCGGCCCGGTAACATAGCTGTTCAGGTTTGTTACTTCAAGTGTCATCATGCAGGTTTCCCCGAATTCTATGATGTCATCTTCACCCCCGGTAACCGAGTATTCCATCTGCAGGCCTTCCGTGTTCAGCATAAAGGTTTTGAAAGTCCGGATATTGTTTTTATCCGTAGCGCAGATTTTTATCGGTTGCCCATCATAAAGCCGGTTGGTGGATCCGGAGAGGACTCCGGTTTCACTGAGCTGTAAGCCCTGGTGTAAACGCATGGGGTTAAATCTGATAAACTGGTCTGTAACGGGAATGAAATCCGGATTGCTGGAAAGAATTACATAGTTTTCACCGTCTCCGGCCGAAATACCGGCAAAACGGTTTGTAAATGAAGGAATCAGGCACTCTCCGTAATTGAATTCTATGGTGCCGTCGGGATAAAGCCGGGCAGTGGCATTCAGCAACCCTCCCGAAACCTGATACACTGAAAGTTTCCAGCGGAATGTGACATAATCTTCTGTTTCCTCATACCATATCCCGTCACCTTGTCCGGGGTCAATAATAAATGGATGCGACATACAGGGCGCGATCATGGCTTTCTGCATGAAATAAGTTCTTCCTTCGATATAGAAGGGCCAGGGCAGCAGAGAGTTTTCGAACATCAGGTACCCGTCGGTAGTGACATAAACTTTTGTGATTTCATTCCCGAAGAAGGGGAATATAAAGGGCAGGTTAACTTCAGCTTTTCCGCTGCTGTTGTTGTTGGGGGTAAGTTTTGTCTGGGTGATTACCGGCATTACAGCGGAAGAGTCGGTGCGTGCATAATCTTCGGCAATGTGCCAGCGGTAAGGCGGAGTGCCACCTTCGGCCGTAAGCTGGGTGGTATAACTGCTGTATATCTGCAGTGGTGGCAGATCCATGGTTGTAATCAATACAGGGTCATAATTTATGGAAGCATTTACACTCACCATGGTAATGCCATGGTCAACCAGCGGGATTTCACTTACCGGGCAGTTAATCTGATTGACACCTGAAGTATAGTCAATCAGCGAAAAACTGATCAGGGAACCCCCTGACCCGCTTAAAGGATCATTTTCCTGGATCATCAGAAAGTATTTTGCTTCCTCACCGGGTTCCACATAGGTGAGCAAAGGATTCAGATCGAGGCCGAATTCGATGGTTTCGGGGAACCCGATGCCCTGCATAGGATTACATCCTCCCTGGAAGTCGAAAATCGGAAAATGCAGGATATGATCGGGTTGTGCAGCCTGGGGATCGGAAGATACCCCGACGGTGACTTTCAGGCTGTTGCGGCAACTGTGCGACATGTTGATTTTGGCGGTAAGCTGCGGGAGGTGGTTGTCCCTGACATCCGTCACCACAACGGTATTGTTCCATATCCCGCCCTGGGTAAAGAGGTCGGCGACTGATTTGTACATCATATAGGAAAATCCCTCGTCGCCCCATCCGCTGATGGACCCATAGGTGTTGGCCATTTTGAACCCGCCGATCTCCCAGTCACGGATATCCACAATCCCATCACCGGTGATGTCTATATGGTTAGTGTATTGTCCGTCTTCATTGTAATCCCAACGGATGGAATCATTGTAACCGCATATCGTCATTGAATGGTTTGCCGAGCTGCCCCATGCCGTTATCACGTGTTTGCCCGCTTCCGGAGTTCCGGCAGGGAGGGTGGCAGGAGGATTTGAATATTGGGCGTAGAAACAGCCGACGCCGCCGGCCGAGGATCCGTTACCGTGGTCATAGATCCAGTTTTTCAGGGTTTGTAAACCTTCAAGGGTGTTGACTTTTATGGAATAAACCTCCGTTACACGGTTGTGCATGGCATTGTAATACTCGTTGTATCCGCTCATCCAGCGCGAAGGGCCGCCGGGAGCCATTCCGCCATAATCTGCAACGGTTGGATTTCCTGCCTTCTTCAGGATTTCATAGGTCTCATAATAACTGATCCCTGTATTGGTTCCACCGTTGATAAAGTTATAGGTAAAGTGAGTGGTATATTGGTTTTGCGGCAAATTGGCCGGCGCCTGGCGCAGAAAATCAATTTCGTAGGTGAATGCCACACCAATACTGCTCGCCTGGCCGCATTCCAAACCAACCTGGGCAACCAGCGGTCTGAACCATGGAAGTTGCGAATTGTCAACCGCTGCCGGTATAAGCCGGCGGACCGTTGATTCGGATAATCTTAACTCAGGGAGCTGCGAAAGCATGAGAGAGTCGTAACTGCTCATCGGAATCAGCTCAGGATAGGCATCATTGTCAGCCGGTTTGTACTGTCCGAATGTGAGAACTGAAAACAATATTGCTGATACAGCAAGGCTAAAACGCAGGAGGTTCCTCATGGTTGTTCAGTGCTTATAAGGATGTGAAATTAGGAAAAATGAAGATATATTGCGCAATTATTGTCCGGGCTTTTACAAAAGAAAGTAAAGGCCTGCCTTTATCGGCAGGCCCTGGAAGTTACCCCTAAGTATCCGGCAGTAAATATGTAGATTCACTGTCCTACATTGTTTTTATAAACTTCCCGTTTTTAATGGTTTCTCCGTTTTCTACCCTCACCATGTAAGCACCACTGGTCAGCATGCCAAGGTTAAGATCATTCTGAAATGACGCCATTTCCTCATGGTGCATCACCAACTGACCGGCCAGGTTGAATACTTTGATACTGACTTTCTCATTGTTGAATTCCGTCAGGTCAAGTGAAATGAGTTCGCTGGCAGGGTTGGGGTACAGGTGGAGTTGTGAAATAACTTCTGGTCTTTTTGAATCGATCAGGGTAACAGTGAAACTGACCTCATCACTGCACCCTGATTCATTTTCAGCAGAAATGGTCAGTGCATTGGGGCCAGGCTGCAATTCATCTGAGTTAATGATAATGGTATTGCCCTGTGCACCGATCGGCAATAATTTATAGCCTGCATTGCTGTTGGCTGGCATAGCGATCTCAAGCGATTCCCCTGAATAGAGGATAGTATCCCTTACAACAGGCATTTCAGGTCTTTTATTCAGCGTTAATCTGACGGCTTCTGTTACCGGGGTGCAAAAGTTATTTGTAAATACCCGGAGTGACATTAGCACTTCTCCCGATGCAATATCGGCATCGGAGGGGTGATAAGTTGCATCAGGTGTTGTCGGATCAGAGAAATATCCTGTTCCGTTGCTTTCCCATAAAACTCTGGCATAGCCCGTAACCTGTGCACTAAACCCGATTTCCTGTTCAGGACAGGAAGTAACATCTTCAGCGATGATAACCGGGGACTCATTTTCAGGAAGATAAATATTATCGATCCATGCTGCATCAGCTCCGGCCGATCCGGTTTCATTTTTCGTATAGGTCCATTCAATCAGGTGTTCACCCGGATCAATGGGAAACAGCTCTTCCGACCAGTTGTGATTACCGCTCCATTCTGCGATAAGTTCACCGTCGATTCGCAACTGAAGTTTATCGGCCCCGGCCTCGGAAGACACCCTGATGTTGAATCCAAGGAAATCGCAGGTGATGGTATTGCATGTATAGGCAAGGGTACTGCTTTCATTGTCGGCGATCAGGCCTGATCTTAATGAGTACCTTCCTTCAAAGGATGTATTGCCGTCGATGAACCATGCTTTTTCGCTGATATTCTGCCAGTTGCTGCGGGGGAAGCCCTGGTTTTCAAAATCCTCGTCCGGAGGGGCGATGGTGGTGAAAGTAAAGGTGCTGCTTTCGGAAGATCCGTTAAGGTTGTGTGAAATGACCTTCCAGGTATAGGTTGTATTATAACGTAAGGGAGAAGGAAGAGCCAGGCTCTTTTCAAATGTGATCATGGCCGGATTGTTCCATACAGGGTCTGAGCCTTCCGCCAGAAGCACTTCATAAAATTCAGGCAGCATTCCACCGGCTGTTTCCCATGAGAGGGTTGTGTAAGCTGAGTTCTTTCGTGAATGGCTGACCGGGTCAGGATTTATGGCAACCGCGGGCAGGTCGCTTATTTCAATTTCCGCGATATAGGGTTTATGGTTGTATGCCGTAACTGTAAGGGTCAGTGATGCGGCTTCGGGCAATTGCGGCAGGCTGATAATGGCAAACCCTTCTTCGGCCCTGGCTGCACCAAGCAGTTTTCCCTCATGCGTGATGCAGGCCAGGGCTTCAGAATCCGGCAATTTAACCACAAACTCCCGCGCATCACGGCCGGTTACCGGCGCATGATGTGCACGAATCTCCTCCGGACTGGCAGTACGAACCACCACCGAAGGATCCCCAAAAACAGTCCAGGTATCGGTAACACGATACCCCCCCAGTCCATATTTGTCATTCATTTTCATGCAACCACTCATCGAAATGCCGCCAAATGTGCGGGTGGTTACACTGTTCTTTTTACGTGCCAGAATCAGAGCGATCTCATCCTGCGCCTCCATGGGCGGATACCAGCTCTGTCTGCTGGTCGACATCATCACGGCCACCGCACCGGTGGGCCGGCCGTTTTTTTCAGCTCTGAGGAAGGATTCGGCAAGGCAGGTGGTGGAAACAAAATCACCGCTGCTGCAGCCTGCCGACCAGATAAATGGATGGGTCTCTGTATTTCCCAGGCTTGAAGCCTCAGTGGTTGAGAATCCGGAACTGGTCCACGACCTGGAAGTACCATGCCCGATATACATCACGGCGCCCTGGCCTTGTTGCAGCGCTTCGGTTACCCCGGATGCCACAGGATTGCCTTCAGCGTCATTTTCTCCCTGACTACCGTCGTACATTTCGTTAAACCGGCTGTAGTTGTAGTCCAGCAGTTGTTTACCAATATTGCGGATGTGCTGAAAATCTGATTCCCCGTCGTCTCCGGGACCCAGTTCGCTGGCAATGCCAAGAAAACTGCTGTAGGCTGAATTTCCCCTGCCCTCTTTTTCATAAGCGATGCTGCGGTCGATCATGACTTTGAGCTGTGCCTGGTTGTCGGCAGGGAAACGACCCGTGAGTATTTCCGGATAATGATCATCTCCGGCAATGTAGCCGTACATATTGTCGCTGGCTCCCGTTTCGGCCTGCAGCGTGGGAACCTGTTGCACATCTCCTGCCAGTAACAGATAGGTCAGCCCTTTTGAATAATAATACTCTGCAACAAATTGTCTGAGGTTTTCCGCTTTGCTGAAAGCCGCGACATCCACCACTTCACATGAAATTCCTGCCTGGGCTTTCCATGTGGTGAAGGGTTTCAGGGTTTCAAAATAGGATGCAGGAGCAATGATCAGCATATTACCGGCTTCCTCCACCGGGGTATAGCGGTTGTTATCGGTTCTGTTTGTGAAGTGCCCGGCAATTGCAGTACGCATTCCACTCAGGGAATTAAAATCAGGACTAAGCCTTGTAAGTTCATTGATCCCGGGCTCATCAAGGGTGACGATTTCAAACTCAATAAAATGATAGACCCTTAATGTATTGGTTACAGGATTGTACTGCAAGGGATATACCTGCACCGCCACTCCGCGGGTATCGCACCAGATATAGGGGCGTCCGGCCGAAGCCAGGGTCCCGGGGTAAAATTCATCCCTTTTGTAAATGCCTGCATTTGCCTTGCTGTTGCGCCTGTTCTCTTTGTTTTTGACTCCGGGATCTTCTTTTACAGGATGAATGATATAGTTATTATATTCGGTAAATTCACTGTGAACAATATTCAGGACCGGATTGCCACGTTCGGGCAGCCTCAGGCCGATGGTCAGGTGCTGCAAATCCGGTTTTCCGGCTTCAATTTCATTAACGCCTTCCTGCATCAATACCTTTCCGCTGAAACCTTCCGGTGTGTTGTTTCCTGTCCTGTGGAAGCCAGTAAGACTGATCTGTACATTGCTTCCGTTAAATGCAACCGGGCTTACAGTAATGGCAGCGGCTTCAGGATCGCCGGAGAATATGGGGATCCACTCCTGGGAAACGGCATGGAAAGAGAGCAGCAGAATACTCAACAGCAGGGTAAGGCTTTTCTTCATGGTGCGGATATTTGTTTTTGCATCGGTAACCGGTGCGCACCACAATAGGCAAGGCCTGTTCCATTTCAGGGAGATAATTTTGATAGTGTAGAAGTATCAATTGACAAGCATTTATAAAGAACAGAAAAACAATGATATAGGATTAAAAAGGTAATACATAGTGTAATTATAAATTCTTAATTTTCCGGAATCAGTAATTATGGAGCCGGAAAATCACACACAAAACCGCACAATTGTGCGGTTTTTAAACACAAAAAACTGTCTGGAGATAAGCATGAGGGGAAGTTGCCCTTACAAAGCTGACAGAACAGGAGCGAAGGTCTGAAGTCGGGGTATCAGGCAGAGATTTTAATGAATGAACAGTTAATCCTGTTCCTTCATGATCCGGATATTGAATTTCTTCATTCTCCTGATCAGTGAGTCCCTTGATATGCCGAGCATCTTGGCCGCAAGCACCTGGTTGTAGCCGCATTCATTCAGTGCCTGGAGAATCAGGTTTTGCTCCTGCTCATCGAGGTTAAGCACCACACTCCTGGCGGATTTGCCGTTTTTGGAATTTGACAATTGAAAGTCCACAGGACTGAGCGTCTGCGTATTGCAAAAGATCATGGCACGTTCAATCATATTGCGTAATTCGCGGACGTTGCCGGGGAAGTCATATTCTTTCAGCGATTCAACCAGCTGGGCATTGATTTTCGGGAGCGGCTTGTTAAGTTTGGCCGAAAAATAGTTGACAAAATACCGGAGCAGTGGTTCAATGTCTTCGGGTCGCTCGCGTAATGGCGGGATATTGATGGTAAGGGTATTGAGCCGGTGAAACAGATCGAGCCGGAATTGACGGCTTTCGATCAGGTTTTCGACATTGTGGTTGGTGGCCGCGATAATCCTGAAATCAACCTGTATTTCTTCGTTTCCGCCAACCCTTTTGATCTTTTTTTCTTCGATGGCGCGCAGCAGCTTTGCCTGAAGGGCAAATGGCATATCGGCAATCTCATCCAGAAACAACGTGCCTCCGTTGGCCACTTCAAAATAACCTTTCTTATCATTAATGGCGCCAGTAAAGGAACCCTTGACATGCCCGAAAAACTCGCTTTCGAGCAGCGAGTCGGTTACCGCACTGCTGTTGACCGCGCAAAAAGGCTGGTTGCGTTGCTCGCTGGCATAATGAATGATGCGGGCCACAATCTCTTTTCCGGTCCCGCTTTCACCCGTAATCAATACATTGGTATTCGGATATTTTGCCGCGGTACTCGCGAGTTCCAGCACTTGCCTGATCGGCCGGCTTTCACCGATAAAAGTCCGGTCAATCATCCGCTCAAGCTCTGAAGAAATGAGCGAGTGCTGATCCTGCATTTCGAGGTAGCGGCGGTAAAGTTTCAGGTATTTTTCAGTCCGTTCTATAGAAAGCTGTATGTCAATATGCCTGAATGGTTTACGCAGATAGTCGATGGCTCCGTCGCGCATTGCCTGGATAACCGTATCCATATCGCCATGACCGGATATCATAATCACTTCCATCGACGGATATAGTTTTTTAACCTGCTGCAGGATATCCAGGCCGCTCATCCCCGGAAGCTTAATGTCCAGGATCATCAGGTCATAAGGTCTCCGCCTGAGGCTTTCGAACCCTTCGCCCGGGGTATTGGCGGTATAAACTTCAAAATCGCGCAATTGAAGGAACTCTTTCAGCTCTTCAGCAAAATCGGTTTCATCATCCAGTATAAGTACCCTTAGTTTCATTTTGCTCATAATCGTTAGATTATCCAATCATGATTTATTTTTAGTCTGATCTGGTATAGCAGGCAGCTTCAGCGTAACTGTTGTGCCTGTTCCGGGAGCGCTGCTGAAAATCATTTCACCCTTGTGTTCTTTCATGATACCGTATGAAATGGCGAGTCCGAGTCCGGTGCCCTTGCCGGGTTCCTTGGTGGTAAAGAAAGGGGCGGTGATGTGCTCCATGTGTTCAGCTTCAATCCCGCTTCCGTTATCCGTAACATGAATACAGATTTTCTGGCCCTCCCTGCCGGATGATATTTTTATCCGGGGGATATAGCCGGCATTGCCCGGTCTTTGCATTTCCTCCATCGCATCACGGGCATTCGACAGCAGATTTAAGATGACCTGCTCAATCTTGTATGTATTGCCCATGGCCGAAACCTCCTCTTCATTGGCCAGTTCCGTGACGATTTCGAATCCGCGGCTCTTCAGTTGCTCGCTGATGAGTGAGAGTGCATTAAGGATGGCTTCATTCGCGCTGAATTTTGAATGAATAAAGTCATCGTTGTTTCTTGAGAAGGTGCGGACATGGTCGATGATGGTTCGCATGCGGTGGATGCCTTCGAATATTTTCCTGGATTTTTCCCTGATATATTCTTCGCTGGCCTGATGGTTGCTTATGGCATGCATGAGGTTATCAATACCAAAAGAGATGGTATTTAGAGGCTGGTTAATTTCATGTGCAATTCCGGTCGCCATTTCACCTATACCAACCATGCGTTCAGTATGAATAAGGTGTTTCTCCATTTCACGTGCAGTGGTGATGTCGGTGCAGAAAATCAGGTATTTCTTATCGGGCAGCCTGGAACTTTCCGCTTTGATGATCCGGGAGGTTTTGCCCGCAGTTATAAAAAATTCAGCCCTGCTGCCTTCGCCCGAGGTCAGACCCTGAAAATCAGGAAAGCTTCCTGCAAGGGTTTCAGGATTCAATATTTTATTGATATCCTGTTGGATAAAGTTCTCCCGGTTGGTATTAAAAATTTTCCGGGCCGCCGGGTTAACTTCCGTGATCAGCCCTTTTTTGTCGGCGACCAGTATTCCTTCAGGGGCGCTTTCAATGTAACTCCTGTATTTTGATTCGCTGGCCTCCAGCGCTGCCCTCGTTTTTGAACGTTCGAGCGCATTTCCTGTTATTGTTCCGAACACCCCGAGGGCGCAGATATCCTGTTTCTCCCATTGATGCAGGTCAGTGCAATCGTTAAGTAAAATGACTCCTGTAAGTGTTTCGGCAACGTTAACCGGAATCGCTACACTAACTGCAGATGGTCCGGATGCCGAAATGGCGGCCGGACTGATCCATGGACCTGCAAGTCCGTTTTGACTGACCATAACCCGGCATACTTCCTCATTCCCGGCCAGGGCCTGGTAAATCGCATCTTTCCCGGGTTTACCGGGAGTTGTCCGGGTTATTCCGGATCCGGCATTTCCTGTGTGTCCTGTCAGATGGTCTTTCCGGTCAAAATAAGTGAATACTGCAGAGGCAGCGCCGCATAGCCTTTCCATATCGAGCAGCATGAAATCAATGGAGCTGTCCGGGTCAAAATTGCCGGAAAAACGCGCTGAAGCTAGAGAAACAGCACGCTCAAACTGATACTTGAAAACGATGGTCTGTTCAGCTTTCTGATACCTGAGCAGACTTTCGTTCAGTGCTTTACTCTGTGCCTGCAATTCACGGTTTTGCTGATACAGTTTAAGGAATATCCTGACTTTGCTGATCAGAATTTCATTCTGAAAGGGTTTGGTCAGATAGTCCACCGCACCCGACTGATATCCCCTGGCAATGCTCTGCTGGTCGTACATGATCGCAGAGATAAAAATAATGGGTGTAAGCCGGTTTTTTTCCTGATCCCGTAGTCTTTCGGCAACTTCAAAGCCGTTCATCCCGGGCATTGATACATCCAGTATGATCAGTGCAAAATCAAGGTCATTGGCCATGCTGAGCGCAGTTTCTCCATTGGAAGCCTTGTGTATTTCTGCCTGCTCCTTCCTTAAAACTGTCTCCAGCAAAATCAGGTTGACCTCAACATCGTCAACGATCAGTATTTTAGGCTTATCTGAGAATGCCATTAATTGTCAGGAATTAAATCTGGTTATGTTGACAACTGCACTTTCCTGCAAAGAGTCATTTTTTTATCTGCTGGTAAATCACGAACTGAGATACACCCGGAAGATGTCTGACGTTTCCTGAATGAACGCGATTTAACAGGCAAAAACATTCAATTTTTACTTTATTTACTTGTTTTATCGCCAATCTGAGTAATTGTAACCCCTGAAAAGCCAATAAAAAAGCCTGCTTCAGGGGCAGGCTTTTTTATCAAACAGTTCTTCAGATTACCTGATAACAAGTTTCTGAATGGTTGTTCCGTTCGTTGTTTCAACTTTAAGGAAATATACGCCACTGCCGGCATTCAGGCCGATATTCTGCCTGTATGACTGCTGACCGATCACTACCTGGTTTGAGTAAATAATTTCACCGGTTGTGGTCACGATGCTGACGGTTGATTTTCCGGGTTCGGCATTGCTGATTTCCAGGGTAAATTCACCCATGTTGGGGTTCGGGAAAATGTTGATTCTGGCTGATGATTCAGTTTCTTCAAATCCCGCACAGGCATCAACCGTAACGGTGATTGAAGCCATTCCGGTGCAGTAGTTCTCATCGGTTACGTGTACGGTGTAGGTTGTGGCACCAAGCCCCTGGCCTTCACCTGAAATCTGGATATTCTGTGTTTCCTGTCCGCTTGACCATGCATAGGCTATATAACCGTCTTCAGCGGTGATATTCAGCACATGTGTTACGCAGATGGTGGTATCATTGCCGAGTGTGGGCTCGGGTGAATGGATCATCACACTGTATTCGGTTGCAGCCGAGCAGGTCGTTAGCGTATTGGTTTCAACGAGGCTCAGGGTTCCCTGGCCATTACCGCCCCAGTTAACAATAACTTCGTTGGCATCGGCACCTGAAACGATTTCACCGCCGGTAACTGTCCAGTCGTAAGTGTTTCCTTCATTCAGCGGAGTGATATAAGTCACCTGTTCGCTGTTGGCGCAAACCAGGGCGTTTCCGTCAATTGCAGGTACAGGAGCGGGATTGATGGTAACAGCAAATTCGGTGGTGTTTGAGCATCCGAATTCGTTTGTTTCAACCATGTTGAGGCTTCCGGTTCCGGGTTCATCCCAGGTAACGGTAACCGAACCTGTATTTTGTCCGGCAGTAATGGTTCCGCCGGTAATCTCCCACAAGTAAATATTTCCTTCTCCTTCGGCAGCATATACAAGTTCCGACTGGTACTGGCAGGCTGCATCCGGACCGTTAACAACCGGAACCGGTAGTGCGTGAATCATTACCTGGAGGTCCATGGAAACCGGTTCGCAGATTTCATTCCAGGCCGAGAGCATAAGCATGGCAGCTCCGGATTCGATGTCTTCGGCGCCAGGGATATACCGCGGATTTAACGATGAAGGATCATCGAAAGTTCCGGTACCTGTTGTTGTCCATTCAAGTTGTGTATAATTTGCGGCAGTAGCATCCAGCGCGGAATAACCTTCTCCGGCGCAGATGTCAGCGGTATTACCGGCGAATACAACCGGAGCGAGGCTGAATGAAAGCGTAAGGTAGTCGGTCGAATCATTGGCCGCAGGATTAGAGGCTGTAAGCGAAAGGAGCACGGTACCCTGTGCGATGTCTTCGGCACTTGGGGTATAAACGGGATCAAGAATGGTAGCATCGCTGAAAGTTCCGGTGCCGTTGGTTGCCCAAAGAAGGGATGTGTAATTTACGGCAGCTCCGTTCAGCCGGGGCTCGGTACCTTCACAAATTGTCATGTCTTCACCGGCAATTGCTGAAGTAACCATGGGAATAACATCCACCCATCCTTCAAAACGGTTGCAGTTGGGACGTGTAATGGTGACCTTGATACGGTCTCCGGCTGTCATTGGAGGTATTGTAATGGTTATGGTATTTACAAAACCGGTAACACCGGTTCCCAGGATCACACCATTTGAAGTGAGGCAAACATTCGAGTTGGGTGAAGCTGTAATGGTAAATTCGGTTTCATTTTCGAAGATTGTAGGTTCGAAGGTAGCTGCAATCGTCTGGGGAACTTCTGTACAAACCCTGAGGAAAGCATCCCCGTGATGGTGGAACAGGTTGTAGGTTACTTCCTTGTTCCCGGTATTATAGGGCCAGCTCGACTGACGCAGGAAATATTTTCCGGCTGCGTTGCCGAATGCCGGTAAAACACCTCTTGATTCAGGGGTTGCGCCATACTGAGGCATAAAGTTGGGCCACATGTTGTCCATCATGCCCCACACATAAACGTCATTTACAAACGAGTAGGAAACTTCAGAAGCCGCGGTAAGTCCGAGTGCTCCGGCGGGCTGCCCCATGTAGGTGTAGCGGTGGAATTTTTCTGTGAAACTTTCACTATTCCAGTTATACTTTCCGGTAAGGCAGTTGATTGACAGGATAAAACACAGGTCGGTATTGGTGAGGTTCGAAATATTGCCGTTTGTATAGGAAGGTTCTCCCCAGCCGGTTTCCATACCGTGGTCGCGGTGCATCAGCATAAATGACCCAGAATTCAGGGCATTGTTGATCATGGTGGCGTTACCGCCGCTCCAGCCACCCATACTGGCCGGTGAAGCGGGGATATATCCCAGTCCGTTGGGCCCGAAAACGCCGACAACAGTGGCGGTATTCTGTGCCGAAGACCATGAGTTGCCGGGAGTTCCCTGATAGATCTCATTGATGCGAACAGGGGTTTTACCCAGTACATTTTTCCAGAAACCACCAACAGTTTCAGAACAGATCTGAAACCAGCGTTCTGTCTGCCACCCCAGGGCTGTGATGGGGTTTGCATAAAATGAAGGATTGGTCGGAGGCCTGCGCTCATACTTCAGGAAGCGGCCGATCATCGAAGCAAGTTGATCCGCATTCTGGGCTGTGATACGGGCAAAAATTATATCAGGCATATGGTTGCCGGAAACATCGGCCAGGATGTTGTCGGAAACACAATAGTTATCATAGATCGGAGAAATAATTGAATTGTTGTTGGCAGTGGCCTGACCATAGTCGCCGAGAAGAAGAATGGCTACCGGAGGAGTGTCCCATGTATTATAAGCATTGTTTACATAGGTTTCGAGCATGGCCGCATTCACGTTGGCGCCTATTTCGGAAAGTTTTACAATGCCGGTATAGATACCTTCCTCAGTACGGAATTTTTTAATGGAATCGGCCCACTGATAAAAAATATCATCATTCGGAACAATAATCAGGTACTCATAACCAGTACCGCGGGTTGAGGCGGATGTCCGCTTATCGTAATCAATAACAGGAAGAGAACTGAAATTTATAATGGCATCTTCCATAATGGGATCCCACCAGCGGTTGCGGTATTTGTCTTCTCCGAACTGACGGCTACCGCCCTCGAAACGGACGCTGATCTCTATGTCGCGGTAGACGATCAGCTCTTTGGTAACCGGGTTATACTGAAATGGTGTGACGCCGAGCATTGCCACATCTACACCCCTTATCTGACTGAAATCGCCGAGAGTAACAGGCTGGGCGGGGTAGAAGGCGTCACGGTTATAGATTTCAGCATTTTTTTCAAAGTGGAGCGGCCCCTGATCTGTATCAAGCGGGATGCGCGGAGCCGGAGCCATCTCAATATTGGTATAACGCTCGGTACGCATGTTTGTGATTTCTACAACAGCTGTTGCGCCTTTCGGGATAGCAATGTAACGCCCGAATCCGGGAAGGTCGGGTGCGCCTTCTTCATTCTGCAGAAATGATTCCGAAAACTCAATTCCGGTCATAACCTGCCCGTTTATCTCACGGCTGGCAAGCCCAAATTCCTGAATAGAGAAATTGAGGCTGATTCCATCCGCACCCTGGCGGTTAAGGGTTAGTCCCTGTTTTCCCCAACTGTCGGAAAAACGATGGTTGCCCGCATCCGCACTGTAGAAGGAAATGCTCAATACAACGGCCATCATAACGGTTATGATGCCATTGATAGAAAAGAACCTGTGTAAAGTTGTTTTCATGTGTTTAATTTGAAAAGTGTGTGTGAGTAAAAATTTTTACATACCCGGCTGAATAAATACCTGAGAATGAACAAAATTATTAGTATCGCAAAAATAATTAAAATACTATAGGAAGAACAAACCTGAAAAATTTTATGACTATTTGGAATCGTTAAAAATAGCAGGGGGGCGTTGATTGCCCCCCTGCTATTGGAGTTGGTTAAATCTTTTACTTTTTGATGATCAGTTTTGCAGATAATGTTTTCTCTCCGTTTGAGAGTTTGAGCAGGTATATTCCTTCAGAAAGCATACCGGCTTCGATCTCCTGCTTTTCCTGGCTTCCGATCAGCACATCTGGCTTACTGAAGACCGTTTTATTTGATGCATCGGTGATGGTCAGATTATACCTGCCCTGGTCACCTGAACCACTGACGATACTGAAACGGCCGCCGGAAGGATTGGGATAGATTGAAATATTGCCGGATTGCGCATTATCAATACCTGTGCATTCATTGAAGGTAAGATTAACGGATGCTTCATTTGCACAGCCATTGTCATCGGTTATCATAACTGACCATGTACCTGTTCCGGCTCCGATACCTGTTGTATCAACGATGATGCTCTGGGTAATGTAGCCGCCGGGCGTCCACAGGTATTGAACATTGCCGGAAGTAACCGCTGTAAGCGTAACCAGGTGGTTGACACATGCCATGGTATCAGCCGGAAGATACAGGTAAGGCAATTCATTTACTGTTATGTTGTATGCTCCCGATCCCGTTCCCTGACATTGGTTGGCATCAGTTACCGTGATAACCTGAATGAGCTGGGTAGATTCGGGTGCAATAGTAATGTAAGCCGGTGACTGATTGGCTGAAAATGATCCATAATCCACGATTTCAAACTGCCAGGGTGCAGTTCCGGTCAGCAGAACTTCAATCTGCAATGGTGAACCTGCACAAATGGTCGTATCACCATTAATGGTGGCTGCGGGAGCAGGGAAGATATTGAGTGAAATCTCACCTGTTGCATCCACACAGGGTGTGGCTGAAAATGCCGTAAGGGTAAGGGTCGCAGTTCCAGTAGTGATATCAAGTAATCCCGGAGTATAGGTCGTGTTCGGTGATGTGGGGTCGCCGAAAATACCATCGCCGGTTGTACTCCACATCAGTGATGTACAGTTCTCTGCCGAAGCATCAATGGCAACTTCAGTGCCGGCACAAGCCGAAAGGTTTTCTGCAACCTGAACGGAGGCCGGTGTGGAGATGCTCAGTAACATATCATCGTTTCTCAATTCGCCCGCAGGTCCGTTAACTGTCAGGGTAAGAACCACGTTCCCGTTAATAAAATCCTGGGTACCCGGAGTGTAAAATGTGCTTAGCTGAGTTGCATTGTCAAAGGTGCCATCGCCTGCGGTTGTCCATAATACTGAGGTGTAATTGGTAGCCATTCCGTTAAGCAGAACAGAGCCCTGTTCACAGGTGGCGGCATCCGGCCCGGCAAAAGCGGTGGTTTGCAGGGGCGCAGGGAAGACAACATAGTCAATCCAGGCACAGTCACTTCCGCTGGTAACATAAATATCTTTGTTGTATACCCAACGGAAAGTCTGCTGCCCCGGGTTCACGGCAAATTTCACCTGCTGCCAGGATACTTCCCCCGCCCATTGTCCCCTGAGGGTGTTGTTGACATAGAACTTCAGGTAGTCGTAATCGGCTTCGGATGATACTTTCAGGTAAAATGAAATGGTATCCGGATTCATGACATTGTAGTTGATTTTCAGTTCACTGCTTGCATTGTCGTTGATAGCGCCTGATTTAACACTGGTTTCACCTTCATAAACCTGGTCGGTTGCTATGGTCCATGGGGCGCTGCCTGCAAACTGCCAGTCGAAACTTTCAAAACCGCCGGTTTCCCAGTCTTCGAGGATCAGGCCAACCGGGGTAAAGTAATTCTTCAGTGTGGAGTGGTATTGTGAATTTGCAGTATAATTCAGTGCAACCTGATGTCCGACCGGAGCCTCAGGAGAAACGGAAATCTCAAATTCAGCGGGCACAGCGTTCATCATGCCCGGATTGATATTGCCAAGTTCAACCTGGCCGGTAGTAATGGTTGCGTAAGGGCTTGAAGTGGTAAGCATGGCGGAAACACCTTCAGCCGGATAATCTCCCGGATTTAAGGTAACGATGCTAAGCATGGCGGTTTCGCCCGGATCAAGGCGGCCGTTTCCGTTGCCCGTTGCATCATTAATGCTCAGGTTGCCGGCCTGGAGACCGGGCGCATGCGCTTCAATATTAAAGTTTGAAACAAATGTGCTGTCGTTGGCATCAGTTACCGTAAGGGTGAAAGTGACCTTTTCGCCGTCGGGAATGGCCGGAGAAACGGTGAAAGCGAATGCGTCATTAACAGTCTTTATTTCTCCAACGGTGAAATCGCCGAAAATTTCCGCATTGTCAGTAAAGGATATTAAGGCTGATTCGGTTGAAATAACGGCATTTACTGCGGTAGCGGGCTGATCTCCTATATTTTCCAGAGTTATGTTCAGCAGTGCGTTTTCATTATAATCAAGCAGGCCGTTATTATTGCCGGAGAGGTCATTCA
>CAZDBX010000026.1:0-22532 GCA_964503805.1 uncultured Lentimicrobium sp.
CCCACCAGTTGAACCTTTTTGCCCATTACATCGGTCATCAGTTTCCATCCGTCCCAGTCATCCTCTGCCATCCCATCCTCAATTGAAATAATGGGATATTTATCGGTCCACGTTTTCCAGTAGTCCACCATCTGAGCCGGGGTCAGCTTATCACCGGTTGATTTTTTCAGATGATATACCTTTTCCTCTTCGAGCCAGTATTCCGATGAAGCCGGGTCAAGGGCAAGGAACACATCCTCGCCGGGTTTGTAGCCGGCTTTTTCTATCGCCTGCAGAATAACGGTAACGGCCTCCTCATTTGATTTGAGGTTCGGGGCAAACCCGCCTTCATCGCCAACATTGGTTGAATAACCGGCCTTTTTGAGCACGGATCTGAGGTTATGAAAAACCTCAGCACCCATACGAAGGGCTTCGGTGAAGTTCGGCGCACCTACAGGCATGATCATGAATTCCTGAAAGTCGATGGCATTGTCAGCATGTGAGCCGCCGTTGATGATGTTCATCATCGGAATAGGCAGGGTATTGGCATTTACCCCTCCCACATAGCGAAAGAGGAATTGATTCGACTCCTGGGCCGCTGCATTGGCCACGGCCAGTGAAACGCCGAGAATTGCGTTTGCGCCGAGATTCCCCTTGTTGGGTGTACCATCGATTTCAATCATGCGGTGATCAATCTCATTCTGTTCTGAAACCAGATAGCCTTTCAGTTCATCGGCAAGCACTTTGTTCACATTCTGGACGGCTTTCTGAACGCTCTTCCCGAGGTAGATACTTTTGTCTCCGTCGCGAAGCTCAACGGCTTCATGAATACCGGTTGAGGCTCCTGAAGGAACAGCTGCCCTCCCCATAATTCCGTTGGTAGTATATACATCGACTTCAATGGTAGGATTTCCGCGTGAGTCGAGTATCTGGCGGGCAAAGATGTTGGCTATTGCACTCATTTTCTTTCTTTTTTGAATTATTAATCGGGTTAACTCAGTTTCTTTGATCCGAAAGCAGGAAGCAGTTTCCTGACAAATAAAATGAGGACAAAGTAACAGCTACCTTATCCTCATCCCTTAAAAACAGTAAAACTTTATTCTTTGTTTTCGGTATTTTCGGCAGCTGGTTCTTCAGAAACATTTTCTGCTTTGGGAGCCTCTTCGGTTTTGGCCACCGGCTTTTCAGGTTTGGCCACCGCGGTTTTATCCTTGGCGCCACGGCTGCGGCGGGTAGTCTTGGCTTTGGGCGCTTCTTTGGCAGCCAGCATGTTTTCGTTGAAATCAACCAGTTCCATCATGCACATCTCAGCATTGTCACCCAGGCGGTTACCGGTTTTCAGAATCCTTGTATAGCCTCCGGGGCGATTGGCAACTTTAACAGATACTTCCCTGAAAAGCGCGACAACAGCCTCTTTATTCTGAAGGTAGCTGAAAACCATCCTGCGCGAATGTGTAGAATCTTCTTTGGAACGGGTAATCAACGGCTCTACATATCCCCTCAACGCCTTGGCTTTTGCAAGCGTGGTGTTGATGCGTTTATGAAGGATAAGCGAAGATGCCATGTTCGAAAGCATTGCCTTACGATGGGCACTTGTCCTCCCCAGATGATTGACTTTCTTTCCGTGTCTCATTTCAATTAATCCTTATCAAGTTTATATTTTGCAATATTCATTCCGAATTCCAAGTTTTTCGACTTCACTAGCTCTTCAAGCTCGGTAAGCGATTTCTTGCCAAAATTGCGGAATTTTAAAAGGTCATTCTTGTTGTATGATACAAGTTCACCCAGGGTTTCTACATCAGCTGCCTTCAGGCAGTTAAGAGCCCTTACGGAAAGATCCATGTCAACAAGTTTGGTCTTCAGCAGCTGACGAATGTGCAGTGAGGTTTCATCAAATTCTTCAGCAACGGCTTTTTCTTCGGTATCAATGGTAATTTTCTCATCCGAAAAGAGCATAAAGTGATGAATGAGTATCCTGGCGGACTCTTTCAGCGCTTCTTTTGGATGAATGGAACCATCGGTGATCAGTTCCAGTATGAGTTTTTCATAGTCGGTTTTCTGCTCCACGCGGAAATTCTCGATGGTATATTTCACATTCTTGACGGGTGTGTGAATCGAGTCAATCGCGATAGTTCCGACAGGGGCGCCGGCCTGTTTGTTTTCCTCAGCGGGCACATAACCGCGGCCCTTGTCAATGGTCAGATCGATGACAAGTTTTACTGAAGGTTCCATATGGCAGATTTCCACTTCCGGATTCAAAACCTGAAATACCGAGAGGAACTTATTGATGTCACCGGCCATAAAAGTATCCTGACCGGAAATAACCAGGCGGATCTTTTCGCTGGTTTCGGAATCAAGCAAACGTTTGAACCGGATTTTCTTCAGATTGAGGATAATGTCGGTAACATCTTCCACAACGCCTTTGATCGAGGAGAATTCCATATCAACTCCATCAATCCGTACAGAGGTGATCGCATAACCTTCCAGTGAGGAGAGCAGTATCCTTCTGAGTGCATTGCCGATGGTAATTCCGAATCCTGGTTCAAGAGGCCTGAATTCAAAAACGCCTTTTGAATCATCAGCTTCGACCATGATAACCTTTTCAGGCTTTTGAAATGCTAATATTGCCATATTATCTTCCTCTTGTGTAATGAATTTATAAACCGTAAAATCGTTATTTGGAGTACAACTCAACGATGAGCTGTTCCTTAATGTTTTCGGGAATATCTTCACGAGCCGGAAGGCTGGCCAATTTTCCTGTCAAAAGCGTGCTGTCCCATTCAAGCCAGGGGTAGGTATTCCGTTTTGAAGCCAGGGCATTCTGGATCACTTCCAGAGATTTGGATTTCTCACGGACTGCAACAACATCACCTGTTTTCAGTTCATAAGAAGGCACATTCACAACTGAACCGTTTACCATGATGTGACGATGAGTCACCAGCTGGCGCGCGGCGCTGCGGGTGGGCGCAATACCCAGACGATAGACCACATTGTCGAGACGTGATTCAATCAACTGAAGCAGTACCTCACCTGGCATACCTTTTTTGCGGCTTGCCTTATGGAAAGTATTCTTAAACTGTTTCTCGAGAATTCCGTATGTATATTTAGCTTTCTGCTTCTCCTGAAGCTGTGTTCCGTACTCAGAAAGTTTTTTACGCCTCTTCGAATTTCCGTGCATACCCGGGGCATAGTTTTTCTTCTCGAAATACTTGTCCGGACCGTAGATCGGATCTTTGAATTTTCGTGCAATTTTGGTTCTTGGACCTGTATACCTGGCCATAGTTACTTGTTATTTGATGTCAATTTGTTTTCAGTGATCACTCCGGTAGCCGCGTTACAAACCATCCTGAAGGGCTAGACAAGTACCGGAATTAAAAAAATTATACCCTTCTCCTCTTGGGAGGACGGCAACCGTTGTGCGGCAATGGGGTCACATCCATGATTTCCATAACCTCAATGCCTGAAGAATGAATGGTACGGATGGCAGATTCCCTTCCCGAACCAGGTCCCTTCACAAACACTTTTACCTTGCGCAGGCCCATATCGTATGCAACCTTTGAGCACTCGGTAGCAGCCATCTGTGCAGCATACGGGGTGTTTTTCTTCGAACCCCTGAACCCCATCTTACCAGCGGATGCCCAACTGATAACCTGACCGGCATTGTTGGTGAGCGAGATTATGATGTTGTTGAAAGATGCACTCACATAGGCTCTTCCAATGGGATCAACCTTAACAACTTTTTTCTTTGATGTTTTAGCAGTTTTTGCCATAACAATGTTTTTTCGACAATTCGTTTGGTTAATGATAAGGCTAAATCAACGATTAACCTTTCGTTGCTTTCTTCTTGTTGGCAACAGTTTTCTTTCTTCCTTTACGGGTACGCGCATTGTTCTTGGTACTCTGTCCGCGGAGCGGAAGACCCAGACGATGCCTTACCCCACGGTAACAGCCAATATCCATCAATCGCTTGATGTTGGTCTGTACTTCTGACCTCAGCGCACCTTCCACTTTGTACTTATCGTTGATGATGGTACGAATGGCATTCTGTTCGTCGTCATTCCAGTCCTGAACCTTCTTGTTCAGATCAACACCGGCAGCCTGCAGAATCTTCTGAGCGGTGCTGCGGCCGATTCCGTAAATATAGGTAAGACCAATCTCACCTCTTTTGTTTTTGGGTATATCAATACCAGCAATACGTGCCATATATTGTTTTGTTGTTTGTTAAACGCTTAACCTTGTCTTTGTTTGTACTTGGGGTTCTTTTTGTTGATGATGTACAACCGCCCTTTCCTTCTGACAATTTTACAGTCAGGTGTTCTCTTCTTGACTGATGCTCTTACTTTCATTTTACAAGATGGTTTGTTTATTTGTATCTGAAAATTATTCTTCCCTTGGTCAGGTCATAAGGCGACATTTCAAGCTTCACCTTATCACCGGGCAAAATCTTGATGTAGTGCATCCTCATTTTTCCCGAAATGTGGGCTGTAATGATGTGCCCGTTCTCAAGCTCAACACGGAACATCGCGTTTCCCAGCGATTCAGTAACTGTTCCGTCCTGTTCTATCGAAATCTGTTTTGCCATGTAATTTCAAGTTATTTTTTTGACTCAAGTACTTTTTCAATTTCATCAAAAGACGATAAAATGTCAGTGCCCCCCTCTCTGATGGCAATCGCATGCTCATAGTGCGCCGAAGGCTTACGGTCTGCAGTTCTGATTGTCCAGCCATCTTTGTCCTGTGATACCTGCCGGCGTCCAAGGTTAATCATGGGCTCGATGCAGATCACCAGTCCCGGTTGAAGCATGGTTCCAACACCACGCTTGCCGAAATTCGGGACTTCCGGTTTTTCGTGCAGATGCCTGCCAAGTCCGTGTCCTACCAGGTCACGTACCACTGAATAGCCGAATTGTTCCACATAAGTTTGTATTTCAAAACCTATATCACCGGTCCGTTTGCCTGCTTTTGCGGCTTCTATTCCCAGATAAAGCGATTTTTTGGTTCGCTCCATCAGCAACTGTACTTCTTCAGTAACATTACCGACGGCAAAGGAGTATGCGGAATCGCCGTAAAATCCGTTCAGGACTACACCACAGTCAACCGAAACAAGATCACCATCCCTCAGTACCTGATTTCCCGGAATTCCATGCACCACAACATCATTAACCGATACACACAAAGTTCCGGGGAAACCTCCGTAACCTTTGAATCCGGGGACAGCCCCATGATCACGGATAAATGTTTCTGCCACCTTATCGAGTGAAGCGGTAGTTACGCCTGGTTTAATGTGCCTGGCAACTTCAGCAAGGGTCTTACCAACAAGTAAAGAACTTATTCTTATTAATTCAATTTCTTCGTCAGTCTTGTAATAAATCATCTGTCAGCACTCAAGTCTGTCAAACTAGCCCATATTGATTGATGAACGGCCTTTGATACGGCCTGACTTGGTCAGACCATCGTAATGCCTCATCAGCAAATGGCTTTCAATTTGCTGCAGTGTATCCAGTACCACACCCACCAGAATCAGCAGTGAAGTTCCGCCATAAAACTGGGCAAATTGCGCAGTGATACCTATCTTACTGACCAGTGCGGGCATGATAGCTACAAAAGCCAGGAAAAGAGAACCCGGAAGGGTTATGCGCGACATGATCTGGTCAATAAACTCAGCTGTTTTCTTTCCGGGTTTAACACCTGGAATAAAACCGTTGTTCTTCTTCATATCCTCTGCCATCTGATTCGGATTAATGGTGATGGCGGTATAGAAGTAGGTAAATACAACGATCAGCAGGGCGAATACAAAGTTGTACCAGAATCCGTTGATATTGGTGAAAGCGGAAGCAAATCCCGTTAAGGTTTCTGATTCGGCGAATCCGGCCAAAGTCAGCGGCAGGAACATAATTGCCTGGGCGAAAATAATCGGCATAACGCCGGCAGCATTCACCTTCAGGGGGATATATTGCCTTACTCCACCGTACTGTTTATTTCCAACAATACGCTTTGCATACTGTACGGGAATTTTGCGGGTCCCCTGAACCAGCAGTATACTGATCAGGATTACGCCGATCAGGACGGCAAGTTCCACGATAAAGATTACCAGTCCACCGCCTTTCTGCTCCATACGTGAAACCAGTTCACCAAAGAGCGCGAAGGGCAACCGGGCAATAATCCCGATCATGATGATCAGTGAAATACCGTTTCCGATACCTTTATCGGTAATCCTTTCACCAAGCCACATTACAAACAGAGTTCCTGAAATCAGAATAATTACGGAAGATACCCAGAAGAAAGTGGTGGGTGAAGTAACCGCAGGATCGAAAGGTGTAATGGCCTGTGCGGGAAGCTGCGAAACAAGGTTCGCAATATAACCCGGAGCCTGAAAACCAGTGATCAGCACGGTGAGATAACGTGTAATCTGATTGATTTTTTTACGTCCGCTTTCTCCCTCTTTCTGTAATTTCTGGAAGTAAGGAATTGCCATACCAAGCAACTGCACCACGATGGATGCGGAGATGTAAGGCATAATTCCAAGCGCGAAAATGGAGGCGTTTGAAAATGCGCCCCCCGAGAACATATTCAACAATCCGAGCAGTCCTCCGCTGGTCTGATTCTGAAGATTTGCCAGCTGGTTGGGATCAACACCCGGCAGAACAACATAAGAGCCTAACCTGTATAGCAAAATGATACCAATGGTATAACCAATGCGTTTGCGCAGATCCTCGATCTTATAAATGTTCCTGATAGTCTGTATGAAACGTTTCATCTACAGTTTAGATTTTTATAGCCTGACCACCCTTTGATTCGATTGCTTTAACGGCAGAAGCAGAAAAAGCATTGGCTTTAATATCAACTTTAGCCGTGAGTTCACCGCGACCGAGAATTTTGATTCTGTCATTTTTTGCAGCGAGGCCACTTTCGATAAGCAGATCAATATCTACGGCATCAACATTCTTTGCAGAGACCAGCGCCTGAATTACATCAAGGTTAATACTGCGGTACTCGATGCGGTTAATGTTTCTGAAGCCGTATTTGGGAACCCTCCTGTAAAGAGGCATCTGACCGCCTTCAAAACCGATTTTCTGGCTGTAACCTGAGCGTGATTTAGCTCCTTTGTGTCCGCGGGTAGAAGTACCTCCACGTCCAGAGCCCTGACCACGGCCGATTCTTTTGCTGGCTTTTACAGATCCCTGTGCCGGTTTAAGATTACTCAAATCCATAATATCTTGTCAATTAGTTGTGTACGATTAGATTTCTTCAACTTTCAACAGGTGGTTGATTTTTGCGATCATACCTTCAATCTGAGGGGTTGCAACCACCTCAATGGGCCTGTTCATCCGCTTAATGCCTAAAGCCTTAAGGGTAAGTTTCTGACGCTCGGGCTGTTTTATGCCACTCTTTATCTGGGTAACTCTCAGTTTTTTCATTTTCTGGTATTGTTATTATTGGTTATGCCTAACCATTGAAAACTTTGTTGAGGTCAACGCCGCGAAGCTGGGCTATTGTATAGGCATCACGCATATTTACGAGTGCATCAATAGTAGCTTTTACCACACTGTGGGGATTTGAGGAACCCTTTGATTTAGCAAGAACGTCTCTCACGCCGACACTCTCGAGTACAGCACGCATAGCACCGCCGGCAATTACTCCGGTACCGGGTGTAGCGGGTTTGAGAAACACAAGGGCGCCGCCATATTTACCCAATTGTTCGTGGGGAATGGTCCCCTTCAGAACCGGAACTTTCACCAGGTTTTTCTTGGCATCATCAACACCCTTGGCAATAGCGGCAGTAACTTCCTTGGCTTTGCCAAGTCCGTAACCTACAACCCCGTTTTCATTGCCAACGACTACGATGGCAGAAAAACTGAATGTACGGCCCCCTTTGGTAACCTTTGTAACCCGCTGAATGCTTACCAGCCTGTCTTTAAATTCAATCTCGCTGGATTTAACCCTTTTTATGTTTGCGTTTGCCATCTGTGTTAAAATTTAAGGCCTCCTTCTCTGGCTGCTTCAGCCAGGGATTTGATTCTACCATGATATAAGTAACCGTTGCGATCGAAAACCACACTTTGAATACCTGCCTCAATCGCACGCTTGGCTATCAGCTGGCCAACCAGTTTAGCCTGTTCGATTTTGGCCATCGGGGTTCCCGAAACTTCAGGAGTGCGTGACGATGCAGAAACAATTGTCTTTCCTTCCAGATCATTGATGATCTGGGCGTAGATCTGTTTATTGCTTCTGAATACGGTCAACCGCGGCTGCTCAGGCGTACCGGAAACTACCTTCCGGATTCTGAGTTTTATCCTGTGCCTTCTGTATTCTTTTCTGTTCTTAATAGCCATCCTTTTCTGAGGAATTTGACCCGGGGTTGCCGGGAATGGTTTATGTTAAAGATTATTATTTGTCTGAAGCTGACTTACCGGCCTTCTTCTTCACCACTTCTCCCATAAACCTGATACCTTTTCCTTTGTAAGGCTCGGGTTTACGCAGCGAACGGATCTTGGCAGCCACCTGTCCGATCAGCTGTTTGTCAAACGACTTCAGCGTGATGGTAGGGTTTTTTCCCCTTTCCGTGAGGGTCTCAACACTCACTTCTGCCGGCATCTCAAAGAAGATATTGTGCGAATATCCAAGGGATAATTCAAGTACATTTCCTGCAGCTGATGCTTTGTAACCTACGCCAACCAATTCCTGAACCACGGTAAAGCCTTCAGAAACACCTTTTACCATATTGGCCAGCAATGAGCGGTACAAACCGTGCTTTGCCCTGGCATCCTGTGATTCATTCACTCTTCCGACTACGAGATGACCATCCTCAACCTTAACGGAAACAAGGGGATCAATCTGCTGGGTAAGTTGTCCGAGTTTGCCCTTCACCGTCACCAGGTTAGTGTCAGATACTTCGATCTGAACTCCTGAAGGAATGGCCACCGGCATTTTTCCTATTCTCGACATTGTAAAATCTCCTCTTCTTTAGCTAATGTAACACAAAACTTCGCCGCCAATCTGAAGGGTTCTGGCTTCTTTATCGGTCATAAGCCCCCGGTTGGTAGAAAGTATAGCAATACCCAACCCGTTCAGTACGCGGGGAAGCTCATCGGCGCTTACATACCTGCGTAAGCCCGGTTTACTGACACGCTCCAGCTTCGAAATTGCGGGAACCTTTGAAATCGGGTGATACTTCAGCGCGATCTTTATAATGCCGGGGATGGTTTCATCCTCGAATTTATAATTCAAAATATAACCCTTATCAAACAAAATCTTGGTGATTTCCTTCTTCATGTTGGATGAAGGGATTTCCACGATCCGGTGGTTGGCCATCACGGCATTCCTGACTCGGGTCAGATAATCTGCAATAGGATCTGTTACCATTTTATCCTTGAATATTATGATTGTTCACTTGTTTTTCTTACCAGCTGGCTTTCTTCACGCCCGGGATAAGACCCTCGAGGGCCATAAAGCGGAAATTAATACGCGAAATACCAAACTGACGCATGTAACCCTTGGGGCGACCCGTGAGTTTGCAACGGTTGTGCAGACGCACCGGCGATGCATTCTTGGGCAGCTTCTGCAGCGCGATGTAGTCACCGGCTTCTTTCAGTTCAGCACGTTTGGCAGCATATTTTGCAACAAGGCGCTCTCTTTTGCGTTCCCTTGCTTTCATTGATTCCTTTGCCATATCTCTATTTCTGATTTTTGAACGGTAAACCAAATTCTTTCAGCAGTGCCAGGCACTCATTGTCATTGCGGGCGGTCGTTACAAAGGTAATATCCATACCATTGATCTTGGCCACTTTATCGATCAGGATCTCAGGGAAAATAATCTGCTCGGTAACACCCAGGGTGTAATTACCCCGTCCGTCAAATCCCTTCTCATTGATACCGCGGAAGTCCCTGATACGGGGGATTGCCACAGAAACGAGCCTGTCGAGGAATTCATACATCCTGTCGCCCCTGAGGGTAACCCTTACACCGATGGGCATGCCCTTACGGAGTTTAAAGTTAGAGATGTCCTTCCTGGATTTGGTGGCAACCGCTTTCTGACCGGTAAGGGCAGTAAGTTCATTTACCCCGGCATCAATAAGTTTTTTGTCGGCAATGGCTGTGCCAAGACCTTGGTTCACACTGATTTTCAACAGTTTCGGAACCTGCATTACAGTTTTGTACTGGAATTTTTCCGTCAATGCCGGAACAATTTCCTGCCTGTATTTATCTTTTAAGCGTGGTGAATAGCTCATTACTTAATTACCTCCCCCGACTTTTTAGAATAACGGACTGATTTATTGGTTTTGGTGTCAAGCTTCCGCCCGATGCGGGTGGGCTTGCCGGTGCCATCCACAACCATCAGGTTGGATACATGGATTCCGGCCTCTTTTTTCACGATTCCACCCTGTGCGTTCTTGGCGTTGGGTTTGGTGTGCTTGGAGATCAGGTTAACGCCTTCAACGATGGCCTGCATTTTCTCAACATCCACCTCCAGGACCTTACCCTGTTTCCCTTTTGAGTCACCGGCGATCACCATCACGGTATCACCCTTTTTTATACTTAGTTTCGTGCTCATGTTTGTTAGGTCAATTAAAGCACCTCGGGTGCCAATGAAACAATTTTCATGTACTGCTTTTCGCGCAGTTCCCTGGCTACCGGTCCGAAGATACGGGTTCCGGTCATTTCGCCGGCGTTGTTCAGCAGCACTACCGCGTTGTCATCAAAGCGGATATATGAACCGTCGTTGCGGCGGATTTCTTTCTTGGTCCTGACAACCACCGCTTTGGCCACTGTACCTTTCTTGATATTTCCGGAAGGAAGGGCGTTTTTAACGGTTACAACGATTTTATCGCCAATAGAGGCATAACGTTTGCGGGTTCCTCCCAGCACACGGATGCAAAGCACTTCTTTTGCACCGCTGTTATCAGCTACCGTAAGTCGTGATTCCTGTTGTATCATAATTACTTGGCTCTTTCAATGATTTCGACTAATCTCCAGCATTTGTTCTTGCTCAGCGGACGGGTCTCTGCGATGCGAACGGTATCACCGATATTGCAGTCGTTGTTTTCGTCATGGGCCGCAAATTTGGAGGATTTCTTCACAAACTTTCCGTATTTGGGGTGCTTCTCGCGACGTTCAACCTGAACGACGATAGATTTCTGCATCTTGTTGCTGACAACTACCCCAATTCTTTCTTTTCTCAGATTTCTGGTTTCCATTGCTTTTCCGGTTATTTAGTGTTAACGGTAGCCGTACCCTGAGCCGCTGCAGCATCATTCAATTTGCGTTTATGCAATTCGGTGAGCATACGGGCGATGGTCCTGCGGTAATTTTTGATTTTATTGGGGTTCTCAAGAGGCGAAACAGCATGGTTCAGCTTGAGCTTGGTAAGCTGCTTGCGTTCTTCATCGAGCCGTTCAATAAGTTCGGCTGTTGAAAGCTCTCTAATGACTTCTTGTTTCATCGTTCGTTATATTGATTCTTCAACGTAATCTCTTCTTACCACAAATTTGGTAGCAACAGGCAATTTCTGGGCACCCAGGCGGAGGGCTTCCTTTGCAACCTCTTCGGTAACGCCTTCGGCTTCGAACAGGATGCGGCCCGGGCTAATGCGTGCCACGAAATATTCAGGAGCACCTTTACCTTTACCCATACGTACTTCGGCAGGTTTCTTGGTAACGGGCTTATCAGGGAAAATGCGGATCCAGATCTGGCCTTCACGTTTCATGAAACGGCTGATTGCCTGACGGGCGGCCTCAATCTGCCGGCCGGTAATCCAGGCTTCTTCCAGGGTTTTTATCCCGAACGAACCAAATGAAAGCTCAGCACCACGTTTGGTGTTACCCTTCATTTTGCCCTTCTGCATCTTCCTGTACTTGGTTTTCTTTGGCTGTAACATTATTGTCGGATATTGATCGTGTGATTGTTACTCTTTTTGTTAACTTCTTACTTCTTGGGACGATTGCGGTTTCCACGCGGAGGCCTGTTTCCGCCCGGACGCGGGGGCATTGACTTTTCCCTTGCTCCGGTAGCAGCCTGGCTTTCTGCCGAGGGGGTAAGATCTACCTTACCATAAACTTCACCCTTGCAGATCCATACCTTGATGCCGATACGGCCATAGGTGGTGTGGGCTTCAGCAATTGCATAATCAATGTCAGCGCGAAGGGTATGCAGCGGGGTACGTCCTTCCTTGATCATCTCGCGGCGGGCCATCTCGGCGCCGGCCAACCTTCCGGAAATCAAAACCTTGATTCCTTCAGCACCGATGCGCATGGTGGAGGCTATCGCAGTCTTAATCGCACGGCGGTATGAAATCCTGCCTTCAATCTGGCGGGCAATCGCGTTGGCCACGATCACTGCATCCATTTCAGGGCGCTTGATTTCAGAAATATTGATCTGGATCTCCTTTTTGGTGACCTTCTTCAATTCTTCCTTCAATTTATCAACTTCCTGACCACCTTTTCCGATGATGATACCCGGACGGGCAGTATGGATAGTAACGGTAACCAGCTTAAGGGTACGTTCGATCACAATCTTCGAAACCCCGGCTTTCGATAAACGGGCATTCAGATATTTGCGGATCTGGTCGTCTTCCACCAATTTGTGTTCAAAACGCCTTCCACCATACCAGTTGGAGTCCCATCCTTTGATGATGCCTAACCTGTTACCTATTGGATTTGTCTTTTGTCCCATTCAACAAATGATTATTTGGTTGTTAAAGCCTGCTTTGCAGAAATTTCCTTTTTATTGTGCGATTCTATTGTCAATCAACAAAGTAACATGATTCGAACGCTTGCGGATACGATGGGCACGACCCTGGGGAGCAGTGCGGATGCGTTTCAGTGAACGGCCACCGTCAACACCTACCTCTTTCACAAAGAGACTGGTTTCTTCCATGCGTACGCCCTCATTCTTGGCCTGCCAGTTGGCAAGCGCTGAAAGCAGCAACTTGTGCATACGGCCACTGGCCTCCTGGGGCGAATGTTTCAGCACATGCAGTGCCTGTTCCACCTTCATGCCGCGGATCATATCAGCCACCAGGCGCATTTTCCTGGGCGATGTAGGGCAATTCCTGAGCTTGGCAAATGATTCAGTCTTCTTTGCTTCCTTGATCAGCTCAGCTCTGTTATGTTTACGTGATCCCATTGGTTTTTCCTTCTTTATTTTTTACCTTTATCTTTACTACCGGCATGGCCCCTGAAGATACGGGTGGGTGAAAACTCCCCGAGTTTGTGACCTACCATATTCTCAGTAACATAAACCGGGATGAATTTATTTCCGTTATGGACGGCGATAGTCTGCCCCACAAAATCCGGAGAAATCATCGAAGCGCGCGACCATGTTTTAATCACAACTTTTTTGTTGGAACTGATGGCGTCTAATACTTTCTTTTCCAGTTTGTAGTCGATATAAGGACCTTTTTTAAGCGAACGGCTCATTTTTAATGCTGTTTAAGGTTCAATTACTTCTTCCTTCTTTCGATGATGTATTTATTCGAAGCTTTCTTCGGATAGCGGGTCTTGTAACCCTTTGCAGGTAATCCCTTGCGTGAGCGCGGATGTCCTCCCGAAGCCCTTCCTTCTCCACCACCCATCGGGTGATCAACCGGGTTCATTACAACGGCACGCGTACGCGGCCTGCGTCCGAGCCAGCGGCTGCGTCCGGCCTTTCCTGAAACCTCGAGGTTGTGCTCCGTATTGGAAACCATTCCGATGGTTGCCTTGCAACTCTGAAGGATCATGCGGGTTTCCCCTGAAGGAAGTTTGATAACGGCAAATTTGCCATCGCGCGACATCAGCTGTGCCGACGATCCGGCGCTGCGTGCCATTTTGGCTCCCTGTCCGGGCCTGAGCTCAATATTGTGAATCACGGTACCGAACGGAATCTCACTCAGGTAGAGCGCATTCCCGATTTCAGGCTGTGCGCCTTTGCCGGCAATAACTTCCTGACCTACCTTCAGTCCGTTGGGCGCAACGATGTAACGTTTCTCACCATCGGCATAGTAAAGCAGGGCAATGCGGGCGGTACGGTTCGGATCGTATTCAATGGTCTTAACCGTTGCAGGAATATCCTCCTTATCGCGTTTGAAGTCGATGAGACGATATTTCTGCTTGTGACCACCACCTATTGACCTGATGGTCATTTTACCGGTGTTGTTTCGGCCACCAGAGCTTTTCCTCGGCTGCAGCAAACTCTTTTCAGGGCTTGTGGCAGTTATGTCATCCAGTGCGCTAACCAGTTTGAAGCGCTGACTTGATGTGGTCGGTTTGAATTTTTTTAAAGCCATTATCTTTAAATATTGCTATAAAAATCAATTGTTTCACCCTCAGCTAAAGTTACAATAGCCTTTTTGTATGAACCTGCGCGGCCTTTAACCATTCCGGTCTTGGTAAACCTGGATTTGTTCTTCCCGGCATAATTCATGGTGTTTACTTCAGTAACTTCAACGCCGTAAATCTCTTCCACGGCTTTCTTTATCTGCAGCTTGTTGGAATCCTTCTGCACGATAAAACCGTAACGTTGAAGCTTGTCGCCTAAGGCTGTCATCTTTTCCGTAACTACCGGCTTTATTATGATACCCATTGTGTTTCTTGTTAATGGTTCTTAATCTCAGCGCTGTGAGCGTGATTGTTTAGTTCTCAAAGATTTTTTCGATTTCGGCAACCGAGCTTTCGAGAATTACCAGGTTGTGGGCACGAAGAATTTCGTATGTATTTAAATCACAAGCCCTTATAACCCTTGCCTGCTTCAGATTTCGGGAGGACAAATATACGGCTTTATCGCTTTCGCTCAACACCATAAGTGTCTTTTTCCCTGAAAGTTGCAGATTATTCAGTAATTCAATGAAATTTTTGGTCTTCGGTTTATCAAAACTGAAGTCTTCCAGTATCAGGATGCCGTTATCTTTGGCCTTGTGGCTGAGCGCCGACATACGTGCCAGTTGTTTCAGCTTCTTGTTCAGTTTGAAACCGTAATCCCTGGGCTGAGGTCCGAATACCCTGGCACCACCCCGCATAAGCGGAGACTTGATACTGCCTGCCCGGGCGCCACCGGTTCCTTTTTGCCTCTTCAGCTTACGTGTACTGCCCGAAACGGTTGACTTCTCTTTCGAGCTATGGGTTCCCTGACGCTGATTGGCAAGATACTGCTTGGTATCGAGGTAAATCGCGTGGTCGTTGGGTTCGATATTGAATACCGAATCGTTCAGGTTAACCGTTTTACCGGTCTTTTCCCCTTTAATGTTATATACTGTTAGCTCCATCTCTCAACAATTACGTATGATCCGTTAGATCCGGGTACTGCACCCTTAATTAACAAAAGATTCTTTTCCTTGACAATTTTTACGATCTGAAGGTTGATCATCTTCACCCTTTTGTTACCGGTCTGACCAGCCATGCGCAATCCTTTGAATACGCGTGAAGGCCATGAAGAAGCGCCCACCGAACCGGGAGCCCTCAACCTGTTGTGCTGTCCGTGGGTTACACCACCAACGCCGCTGAAACCGTGCCGGCGGATAACACCCTGGAAACCTTTTCCCTTGGAAATACCCACTACGTCAACAAATTCACCTTCTTCAAAAACATCAACCAAAACCGCGTCGCCAAACTGCTTGCGATGACCGGCTTCAAAACGGGTAAACTCTACAAGCTTGCGCTTGGGCGATACACCGGCTTTGGTAAAATGGCCCATCTCGGCCTTGTTGGTATGCTTTTCCTTTTTATCGTCGAAAGCAAGCTGGATGGCATCATAACCGTCCACTTCCTTGGTCCTGATCTGGGTGACATAGCAGGGCCCGGCTTCAATAACCGTGCAGGGCACATTCTTGCCATTGGCATCGAATACGCTGGTCATCCCGATTTTTTTTCCTATAATTCCTGACATTGCAGTATCATGTTAAAATTGATGATTCTTTTTTTAACCCCGCCACGCTTTACGCGGCTGCGCGGCAATCCGATCAGACTTTGATCTCTACTTCAACACCACTGGGCAACTCAAGCTTCATAAGCGCATCAATGGTCTTGCTGGTAGTGCTGTAAATGTCAAGGAGGCGCTTGTATGAGCTCAGCTCGAACTGCTCCCTTGATTTTTTATTGACAAAGGTAGACCTCAGCACGGTGAAGATTTTCTTGTTGGTCGGCAGGGGAATGGGGCCGTTAACAACTGCACCGGTAGATTTTACGGTCTTTACGATCTTTTCGGCAGATTTATCAACCAGGTTGTGATCGTACGATTTCAGTTTTATTCTGATCCTTTGGCTCACGTTACTTAGGTTTATTGATTTTATTTCTTTGTTTATTTAACAAGGTATCCTTTTAACTTGTAGATTACATCGTCGGTGAGGCTGGCAGGAAGCTCGGCATAATGCGAAAACTCCATGCTCGAATTCCCCCTGCCCGATGTAATGGTACGCAGGGATGTAACATATCCGAACATCTCGGACAAAGGCACATGGGCCTTTACAACCTGATAGCGGTTTCTGTTATCGATACCATCGACACTTGCCCGACGTTTGTTCAGGTCACTGGTGATATCACCAACATACTCATCCGGAACATTCACTTCAAGCCTCATGATGGGCTCAAGCAATACATTCCTTCCCGATTTGGCTGCTTCCCTGAATCCTACCTTCGCACAGATTTCAAATGCCAGGGCGTCAGAATCCACCGAATGGAAGGATCCGTCAAGTAACCTGACTTTCAGGCTCTCGAGAGAGAATCCGGCAAGCACGCCATTTTGCATCGCAACGCGGAATCCTTTCTCGATGGCGGGGATATATTCTTTGGGAATATTTCCGCCTTTAACTTCATTTACAAACTGCAATCCGCGGATGCCTTTATCGGCCGGGCCCATTTCGAAGAGTATATCGGCAAATCTGCCCCTGCCACCGGTCTGTTTCTTATAAATCTCACGGTGTTCTACGGTTCCCACGAATGCCTCTTTATAGGCAACCTGGGGATTACCCTTATTGACCTCAATTTTAAATTCACGTCTCAGGCGATCGGCAATGATTTCAAGGTGAAGTTCACCCATCCCGCTGATAACGGTCTGACCTGTTTCCTCATCCACCCTTACGGTAAATGTGGGATCTTCTTCGGCTAGCTTATTAAGCGCTGAATCCAGTTTGTCAACATCGTCCTGGGCACGCGGCTCAACGGCTACACTGATCACCGGCTCCGGAAACTCAATAGACTCCAGAACAATCGGATGTTTTTCATCGCAAAGCGTATCGCCGGTCCTGATTTCCTTAAAACCAACCACTGCCGCGATATCACCGGCTTCAACCTGTTGCAGGGGATTCTGCTTGTTGGCATGCATCTGCATAATACGGGCGATGCGTTCCTTTTTACCGGTACCGGTATTCAGCACATAACTGCCTGATGCCAGTGTGCCGGAATAAACCTTGATGAATGCCAGGCGGCCTACAAACGGGTCGGTGGCAATCTTGAAGGCCAGGGCAGCAAAAGGCTCTGAGGCTTCCGGATGACGGACCTCCTCCTTTTCAGTATTTGGATTGACTCCGGTTATGGAATTGATATCGGAAGGATTCGGCAGGTATGATACAATGGCGTCGAGCAGCGGCTGAACGCCTTTGTTCTTAAATGAAGCGCCGCACAATACCGGTGTTATCCTGTGCTCGATGGTAGCTTTGCGGATGATCGCGCGCATTTCATCGGGGGTAATGGAGTTGTGGTCGTTCAGAAACTTCTCAAACAATGCTTCTTCTTCCTCAGCAACACCTTCGATAAGTCTGGTCCTGTATTCTTCAACCAGTTCGGCAAGTTCAGCCGGAACATCGGTAATGTTGAATACCGATCCCAGAGAATCATCGTCCCAGATAATGGCCTTATTGGTGATAAGGTCAACCACCCCGGTAAAGTCGTCTTCCTCTCCGATGGGAATCTGAAGGGGAATGGGATTGGCGCCGAGTTTTTCTTTCATCTGGGTGAGAACCCCGAAGAAATCTGCTCCCGAGCGATCCATTTTATTGATGAAAGCGATGCGGGGAACCTTGTATTTATCAGCCTGTTTCCAGACAGTTTCGCTCTGAGGTTCAACACCTCCAACGGCACAGAACAAGGCAACCGCGCCATCGAGTACCCTGAGTGAACGCTCTACCTCAACGGTAAAATCAACGTGGCCCGGGGTGTCGATGATATTGATCTTATACTTTTCGTTCCTGCAATCCCAGTAAACGGTGGTGGCTGCCGAAGTAATGGTGATGCCGCGCTCCTGTTCCTGGATCATCCAGTCCATGGTGGCGGTCCCTTCGTGCACTTCACCGATTTTATAACTGATCCCGGTATAATACAATATCCGCTCCGTTGTCGTGGTTTTACCCGCGTCAATGTGCGCCATAATGCCGATGTTGCGTGTATGTGCTAATTTAACGGACATTGGATATTGTGTGGTGGATCAGTGATCAGTTGTTACAGATTAAAACCTGAAATGTGAGAATGCCTTGTTGGCGTCGGCCATACGGTGGGTATCCTCTTTTCTTTTGAATGCAGCACCTTCTTCTTTGTAAGCGGCCATAATTTCACCGGCGAGTTTGGCACTCATGGTTTTTTCGTGGCGTTTGCGTGCAAAAAGGATAAGGTTCTTCATACCGATAGAGCTTTTGCGGCCCGGGCGGATTTCAGAAGGAATCTGGAAAGTTGCTCCTCCGATACGGCGGCTGCGCACCTCTACATTAGGGGTAACGTTGCTGAGCGCCTTTTTCCATACTTCAAGGCCATCTTCGCTGGTCTTCTCGGTAACGGTTTCTATGGCTTCATAAAAAATCTGGAAAGCCAGGTTTTTCTTCCCGGTGTACATGAGGTTGTTGACGAACTTGGTTACAAGCACATCATTAAACTTCGGGTCAGGAAGTATGATTCTTTTTTTTGGTTTTGATTTCCTCATTGTTGTAAGCTGTTTTTACCTGAAACCAGTTTTACTTTTTACCTTTTGCCGGAGCAGCTACCTTACCGCCTTTGGGGCGCTTGGTGCCGTATTTTGACCTACGCTGGTTCCTGCCGTCAACGCCCGATGTATCAAGCGCACCACGGATGATGTGGTACCTTACACCCGGAAGGTCCTTCACCCTGCCGCCGCGGATCATTACGATCGAGTGCTCCTGCAGGTTGTGGCCTTCGCCCGGAATGTACGCATTCACTTCCTTGGTGTTGGTAAGCCTTACCCTGGCTACTTTGCGCATGGCTGAATTGGGTTTCTTGGGAGTGGTGGTATATACCCTCACACAAACACCCCTTCGCTGCGGGCAAGAATCCAGAGCAGGTGATTTGCTCTTATCGGTTAACTTGTTGCGTCCTTTACGAACCAATTGCGAAATTGTAGGCATATCAATACTTTTAAATTGTTTTTTGGTTACTCGGCTACCCCTGTTTTTTGGGGACTGCAAAAGTACAGCATTATTTTATATTTACAATAGGCTGAACAAAAATTATTTAACCCGCTCAGGCGTTTGTTTATCATGAAAACAAAATGCCTTTAAAGTAGTAATCCTGTCGCCGTGACTGTATTTCTGAAATCGGTGGGAAAGCAATAAGGGGAGACAAATCTGGCCTTTGAGGCCTGAAGACTCATCAATTGCAGAAGCTTTATTGTTCTCTGCCCTGAGGCAGTCTGCATTGATTGAAACCTATATTGTCTTACTTTATCAGGTTTCCCGGATTCGAAAATCTCAGAAAAATTGTGCATTTCAGGAAGTTAAATTCAATTCGTTCCTTTCAAATGCGGCTGCAAAAGTACTTAATAATTTGACTCCTCCAACTTTTTTTTCTGATTTTTAATGATTTTCTCAAAAAAAACAGCCGGAAGTCAGAAACAACCGGCCAATAAGATGATTGCAGATACTTTGCACGCTGCATTAAAGCAACTCCCTCAACCGCTTATACCCTTCGGCGCTGGCTTTCAGCCGGGCGCCGCTTTTCAATACCACCAGGTGGGTATCCTTTCCGTAAAGGTCAACCGAAACAATCTGGCTGATATTGACGATATGGCTGCGATGAATCCTGATGAAACCGTTCCCGGGCAGGTGACTTTCGAAATACTTCATGGTTTTTTCCTTCAGGTGATTGCCCAGGGATGAATAGATCATCACGTAGTCGTCCTGCGCCTCTATATAATATATGGTATCAACCGGAATCACCACAATGCGGGAGCCAATCCTTGCCACCACCCTGTCGATTTCGCCGGGGGCTTGCTCAAACTGTCGCTTCAGATCGGCAACAGGCTTTGCGGTGAGATCACCTTTATCCTCAATGCGCAGCAGCGCCCTTTCTACCGCCTGCCTGAACCTGGAAGCTGAAAAAGGCTTGAGCAGGTAATCAACGGCATTCATCTCGAAAGCCCTGATGGCAAATTCATCGTATGCGGTGGTGAAAATGATCGGAGGCGGATCTGTCAGAAGCTCCAGCAATTCAAACCCGTTGATTTTGGGCATCTGGATATCCAGGAAAATCAGTTGCGGTTTCAGCTCCTGTATCGCTTTCAGGGCTTCAAAACCGTTCTCGCATTCTCCGGCAATTTCAAGCGCCGGAAAATCATTCAGGTAATGCTTTACCAGATCCCTTGCGGGCGGCTCATCATCTATTATCAGTACTTTGATCTTTGACATTTTCAGGAAATTTCAGTTTTACTTCAAAAGCATCCTCAGTTTTGCGGATATTCACCAGGTCAGGCATCCCGTAGACCATCCGCATCCGTTTCATTACATTCGAGAGGCCGGTACCCGTTCCTTTGCGGCCCGGAACCGAAGGGTCGTGATTGTTAATCACACGTACCTCAAGCCAGGGCCCGGTAATCTGCGCGTTCAGCTGTATCACCGATGCCCCGGGGGTATCGTAAACTCCATGTTTCACGGCATTTTCGACCAACGGCTGCAGGATCATAGGCGGCAAAGGCCAGCCCAGCGCCAGCTCATCAATCTGCTCGCTCACCTGCAGCCTTCCCCCGAACCGGACTTTCTCAATCTCCAGATACAGCCTGAGGTGGTATAACTCCTTGCTGAGCGAACTCATGCTGTTGTCGGAAAAACTCAGGGAATACCGCATAAATTCCGACAGGTTGATGACCATTTCCTGGGCCTTGGCAGGATTGGTGATGGTGAGTGAGCTGATGGAATTCAGCGAATTGAACAGGAAATGCGGCTTGATCTGCGATCGCAGGGCATTCAGTTCCGTTTCGTAAAGCATGGTTTGCAGCAATTGCTCCCGGGTCCGGTGTTCGCGGAGGTTCTCATAATTGATCACCAGGTAAAAGACTGAGACCAGAATAATGTAGAGCAACAGGCCGACCATGATCCTCACCATCAATGTTTCACTGAGAAACAAACTGTACGCATCATCATAGCCGGTAAGATACCCAAGGAGAAGATAACTGCTCCCAAGCCAGATTATTACGGTAACCGAACTGCTGGCAGCCAGTCGCCAGATCATTTCAAACCTGCTCAGTTTCTCGTAATCACTGATCTTCACCATGTGCCACAACCCGACGCCCAGCAGGGCATAGATCAGGTTCATAACCAGGACTTCCGCAACAGCATTGCCCGACTCAAGCCCGTATTGATTATAGATGATGACAAAATGGATCAGCGCTATGACCATCCAGGTGGAAATGTAGAACAATACATTCCGGCTGATTCCCGATCTTTCCAGCATAACTCAGCGATAAACCGGTTAGTAACTCTTTAATTCACCGCCGCCAAAGATGGCAACGCCTTTAATGACAAGGGTTTTATTGTAATCCACGTTGATGTTGCGCCGCTTATCGGCAAAACCACCAAAGATGTTGAACACCTCCATTTTTACATTCCAGTCGGAAGGGACAAGCAGGGTGGAGCCCCCGAAGATGGTGACCATTTCCAGCACATTGTCGCCTTCCGACAATTGACTCTGGGTAAGGTCAAGTTTTGAGCCGCCGAAGATGGCGATAACTTTTCCTCCGCGCATGGATGGTGTATGAATCACGCGTTCGCTTCCGCCGAAAACAGCAACATCTTCGATATAGTCATCACTGCCGGAAGTCACGCGCTCCCTTTTCAGGCTCCTGAGCAGGGTGGTATGCGAAAAGATCACAGCCAGACCGACCAGGATAATCACAACCGGCCAGAAGAATCCCAGCATATTAAATCCTTCGATCCGGCCCTGTATAAATATAAGCCCGACAACCACCAGCACGGTTCCCCATCCGTAATGCTTGCCGGCGAAGTTGATCAGACCAACGACGATCAGCAGCGAGGGCCATGAAAAAATTACGCGCCAGGCAGCATCATTGACAACGCCCATATTGCGCAACATGTAGAGAAGCCCAAAGGCAATAATGGCCAGGCCGACCAGCGTGGTTTCAAGGTGCCATGTCCGGTTCAGCGGATTGCGGTTCAGATTGTTTTCCATTGTTTTAAGAGTTTAAATTGAGAAATATTTTTACCCTGCAAATTTAGCGGTACAATAAAGCGGGAAGGTAATACAAATCGGTTAACAGGGGAAAAAGCCCGGTAAATCAGTTTATGCAGGGTTCAAAAAAAAAGAACCGGGGCGCTCGCCTGCCCCGGTATCTTCATTCCACTCATCGAAT
>CAZDBX010000027.1:0-15846 GCA_964503805.1 uncultured Lentimicrobium sp.
CCACTTCATTCGCCATCAGCATAAATACATTCCAGCATAAACCACGGGTGGATGGCCACCAGCTGTCGGTTGTCGTCCATTTTGTCGGAATAAATTCCTTACTGAACGGCCATCCGGGATGCAGATAGATTTCCGCCCATACTCTGTTTTCCATTCTTTTAATGGCAGGCTCCCAGCCATGTTTCAGGCCGGCAACGTAAGCACAATATTCAGCCCTGAACCAGCTGCCGCCGTTGTAATAATACCCGTCGCTAGTGCCGTCGCTGTAGTTGTCTTCACCGAACTTCCCGAAAGGTTGATAATCCCCCGAAAGGTATGCGAATCCTTTCTTATCTCTGGTTTTCCTGACAAGAATCGGAGCCGTGGTTCCGTATTCGGGATGCGGCGACTGCGGTACTTTGTTCAGCACCGGCATCTGCTCCAGGTGATTCTGAACCATTTCATCCGTAAGTATGGGCCTGTTGAAAAGCCAGAGTGAGAAAAACTCGGGTTCAAGATCCGTCAGGGAAATTATATCCGGAAATTCACGGTCAAACATCAGGTGCCTGCGCTCCGGATCGTAAAAGTTCCGGTACTCCTCTTCGGCTTTACGGATATGTTCATCCGGAACATCAAATCCCAGTTCCTGAATCGTTCTCAGGGCAATGGCCAGCATTCCCTGGTTAACGGCAAGCCGGTCGGTTTTGGGATCAAAATCAATGATATCGATCTGACTCATTGGAAACCGCGCGAAACATATCCCGTCGCGGTCGGCATCAAATTCATTCAAAACATAATCAACCGCTTTTTGAATTTTCTCCTGCGGAAGCTCGGCCCCGAACCTTCGCTTATTCAGCATGGCCCAGATAAGCCAATGAATGGTGGCTTCGTTGTCCTTTGCTTCCACCGAACCCATCAGCGGGGTAATAATGGTGCCAATGCCTCCCGCAGGCGTCTGTGTTTTTCCCCACTGTTCCCATATGGCAAGGTTCAGCTCCCGGTTATAGGTCGATACAACCGAAAAGAAAGCATCGCGGTTGTACATATCAGGAGCGTAATTCATATTGGGAACGTTGAAGGGTGTAAAGTCGCGGGTATCGGTGATCCAGGTGAGCATATTGAAATTGGCGTAAAACATTTTCTCCAACTGTGAACCGTGAAAACCTTTTGCTTCGGCAAGACGCGTTTGCGCCGAAATCATAAACTGCTGGTGTGATTCCCGGGGTTCCACAAAAATCCAGGCGGTTTTCACAACCTTTTCGCCCATAGGCAGTAAATTGTACGCTTCCTGCTGTGGCTGATGTTCAGTAAATTGCAGATCCTTTATCTGAAGCTTAAATTCCTTGCCCGATTGAGAGCCGATAAACATGGAAACGCTGTCGTTTTCAATATACGGCACCAGAATGCTTCCTCTAAACTGAGTCCATTCCTCCTCCTTGGCCGGAAAGTTATCGATGTACTTCACCCCGTATTCCAGTTCGGTAGTTTTTCGGCCGTTTTTCATCCGGAAAAGTTTCACCGCCACGCCTGTATTGCCTTTGCATAGAAAGGAAATAGTATACAATTTCTGATCCTCAAAGGGTGTGATAAACTCAACACCTGCCCTGCCGCCCGGATGTCCGGCGATGGAGAGCAGTCCGTCCTTCCACTGCACTTCCGCGTTGCCTTCTTTCCGATATTCGTCCGTTACCGGCAGCAAAGTTTCCGTCCCGGCATCCAGGTTGAGCATTTCGCCGAATGTTTGCCGGATATAATGAATATTCTCCGCCTGTTCCACAGGAGTAGCAACGGCAAACAGATTGACATCCGGTAAACGCCGTATACCGACAAATCCCCCGCCTCTTCCGCTGAAACGGCGACGGGTGTTCCTGGTATACTGATTTTTATACCCGGCATCGGTAAGAAATCCGACAACATCGTTTCCCGGGGTTATAAAACCGGCGGCGGGATAGATTTCATGCACAAACCCTCCGGGGAAATTATCGTATTCGAAACTGACATAACGTTGCGGTTTTTCGGCAGGTCTGGATGTTAGCTGCAAAATATAATACATGCCCGGCATGGAAGGTTGAAACAATTCAACCGTTTTCTTAACGATATTGGCACTCACCACTTCGTAAGTCACAGCCACCATAAGGTTTGCATCAAACTCAGGAATGTAGGAATCTCTTTTCAGTGTGATGCGGCTCTCATTCCCTTCCCATTGCTTTCCTTTCCAGTCAGGTAAATCTGCGGTAGTGCTCAGGTCGGGGTTTGACAAACGCAGTGAAAATTCTTCTGTGTTGGTTAACAGCAGTTGAGTGTCTTTGTATATTTCAACCCGATAACCTGACATTTCATCGCCTGCAGTTTTTAATAAAAGGTTCTGGCTTAACGTATACTGACTGAATAATATAATTGCGGAAAAGAGAAAAACAGTCAATAAATTGTATTTGAAATGTGCCATAATCTTCGAAATTAACAGGGAAAGTATTTCTTAACCTCAACCTTAGCCTTAACCTCAACCTTTCTCACTTTACGATAACCTTCCTGCTCACAATCCTGCCATCATTCGTTATAATTTTAAGGAAACAAATCCCTGGCGGGAGCTCTGAAACAGATATCTGAATCCTGTCCGTCCATATGCCTGTAGCAATATTTCTCAACTCTTTTCCTTCCGGAGTAATCAGTAAAATGCTTTGTATTTTTTCACGCCCTTTCAACTCCACGAAAATTTCATCGGTAGCCGGATTGGGCCATATACCTGCCACCGGGTCGTTCTCTTCAATTCCAAATGGCGTTGCCCACTTAGTTTTCAGCTTTTCAATCTGAGGAATGGAAATTTCCCTGTCCCACAACCTGAATTCATCCACACTTCCACGAAGAGAATAAAGCGTTTCTGTGTTATCCATCCTTCCGATGGTCAATGGCCTGGTGGAGGACTGGATCGTGCCCGAAAAGGGCTTAAATGCATCCAAAACGCCATCCACATACAGTTCAAGAGAATAGCCGGTATAAAGCGCCGCAACATGATAGTAGCGGTTCAGCTCAATGGGCGCCGATCCGTCGAGATCCGATGTCCCGGTACTGGTTTTTACCGTCCAGCGCAAAAAGCCTTCCGGGGTAACCGACAGCTTCCAGCGCTGCTGCCAGGAGCCGTGCGAAACAATAAACCTTTCCGAACCAAGTTGCTCCAGTTTTACCCAGCAGCTAAGGCTTACAGCGTCCTCAAAATTAAGGTCGGCATGGTTGTCGGTATAAATGATGTTTGAACCTGCGGTAAACCGGTAGGCTGCAGATGCCATTCCGCGCGGATCTTCCGTTTTCACTGCCCCGCTTACGGTTGCATGAAAGCGGTCGGATATCATGTTCCGGTTATCCGAATCAAAAGGATACCAGATCAGCGGCGTTCGCGTACCAAGGGTGGTGTCTTTTACCAGCAATCCGGCGGAAACAGTGGTGGAGAGCTGATCCTGATTGGTCACGGTAACCGAAATGGTACCGGCTCCCGGAGTTTCCGGGGCCAGCCAGTTGACGGGATTCGCGTCCGTCTGGTTCAGCGAGCCGAACGAAACGCTCCATTCGTATTCCAGCACTTCACCGGGCGCCGGATCTACAAGCGCGGTAAACGAATTGGTTTCTCCTACGGCTGTATAAGGCGTTGCAGCCTGAATGCCATTTACCGCCGGAGGAGCCGGAATTCTGTCAACAACCTGAATATGAAGGGTATCTTCGGCGGTTTGTCCGTTGGCTGTAATTCTGCATTTTAGCACAACCACACCCACAACGTCTGGTGCAGTCAACATGGCCTGCGACTGATTCTGTCCTTCGATCAGCACCTCATCCAGAAACCACTCAAACTGAACCGGATGACCCTGTACGGTATTTCCCGGCTCGCAATAAGCGGTGAATTCAGTATTGGTAATCACAGGGTTCTGATCCGTTGAAAGTGCTTTTACGCGCAGATCTTCAGAATAATCATACTGATAGTGGTAATCGAGAATATCTTCTCCGACATAAAGTTTCCCATCACTGTCTTCCGGAATCAGGCCTGATTCATAAAAGCGTATCAGCCTGACTTCTCCTGCCGGAATGGTCAATTGCAAGGAGCCGGAATAAGAAGATTGTGAAACGATTTCGGTAATGGCTTCATACATGCCGAAAGTGCCGGAAGGCAGGTCAACCTGAACCTGTTTGCTGCTTGCCGTTGGATTAAAGTACAGGTAAGAAATCAGGTTATTTTGGCCATAGAAATCTGTTTTATTCAGATCAATCTGCAGTATTTCAGGCACATTGGTTGTTTTAATTACGGCTGCCAGGTAACCCACGCTCGATCCGCTGTACAGCGAAAGATTGGTTGCCGCCCAACCGCCCCGGATGGCGTCGCCGGTGGCGAAGGGGGTTTTACCGCCCCAAACTTCTTTCATCGATTCATACGGAATACAGGCTTCCGGATCGTTGGCCGACGCCCATGCGTAGGAATCCTGTTTGTCCTGAGGCAGGGCATTCCAATACATCAGCCGGCTGGCATTGGTAACATTCAATATCCATTTGGCGATTGCTTTTGCATAACGCTTATCGTATTTCGGCAGGGGGGCGAGTGCCGCGGCCTGCTGAAATCCGTTCATGATAAATGCATAATCGTTGCCGCCATCGTTGGCTTCACCGATTAATCCCGAAACATCGTAACCACCCCAGTTGCCCACTATGGATCCCCATCCGCGCAAAGCGCCGCGGTCGAAACACCAGTCAAGGAATTTCTGAAGCGGATAATTCGTGCCTTCCACTGCATTCATGCGGGCTGCAGCCAGTGTTCCGTAGGGAAGCTGAAGTTCGTAGGAAGGATTGGTTTCCCACCCGGCCAGAAAATCCAGTGCAAGCTGGGCGCCTTCCATGTATTTTCTCTCACCCGTTTCTGTGTAAGCGTTGTAAAGCAGCCAGGCAATGCTTCCGGCCGATTCCGGTTCGGGCACGCCGGTGGTAAGTGGCAATCCTGTCGCAAGGTTAAAGGCCCTGTAATTCATGTATGGAACCGTCCATGGCGTGGTACTGCCGCCAAGCTGCTGAACCGCCCATAACCAGCGGTCGGCAACGGTGGTAAACTGACCGGTGAATTCTGGAGCGGCATCGGGATACAATGACTTCAGCTGATAAAAATAAACGTTGGGCATCATATCGTACCACCAGTCGCCGCCCGAGGTGGTGGAATAGTTATTCAGATAGACATTCTGCCCGTTTTTGGAATTGAAAAAATCTTTTGTCTTTGCCACCCAGTTTATGCCATTCTGGTTGCTTTTATCCACACCCGCCAGCGAAGCCCCGATAATGGCCGGCATGATGTTGATGGCTTCAGCCTGATTCAGATGCGAGGATGCACCCACATAGGTATCGAGGAAAAGGGGTATGTTATCGGGATAGTTGAACTGGCCCTGCGAACCAAAACGCCCCAGCGGAAGATACTGTCCGGTTTTTTGCAGATCAAAAACGAAATTATCGTAATTGATGGTAACTTCATTCCAATTCCGGATCAACAACGGAGATGGCAGATCGGGCATCTGGGTTATGCGGTTGATGTTCAGTTGCCCGGTCTGGGCGAACCCCGAAAAAGCCAGGAGGGCTAAAATGGGAATGAGATATCTGTTTTTCATCGTAAAATCATCATTGGATTAAAAAAGGAAGGCCCAACCTGCCTCCGGCAAACCGGTTCGGTTGGGCCAATCCTTCAAACACACTATATTAACCAACCAACCAATTACGGTTTTTCGTCGTTATAGAGTTTGGATACCTGTCCGTCGGTGAGCGCGATGTTGTAGATCTTCAGTTCATCGATCGCACCTTTGAAGTAACCGAGGTTTTCGGCGGTAGTCCACTCCATAAAGTTTGCAGCAAGTTCAGCATCGGTAGCAACGCCGCCGATAATGAAAGGCTGGGCATTCTCAAGTGTCTGAAGCAGGGGTCCGATGTTTTTGTCGGTCTCTGTCCATGTCTTGGTGAGGGTTCCGTCAACGTAGAACTTCAGTTCTTTGGTAGTTGCATTTACCGAAACCACGATGTGGTTCCACTGTGCAACCTTGATGGAGTTGTCGGTTTCGTTGTCGGCATCAATGATACCTCCGTCGATTTTCTTGTAGGTGAAGAAAGGCTTTCCGCCGCCCTGTGTCTGCAGTTTGTAACCATTCCAGTAGTTCTGGGAAACAATGTAGTTGTGTTCATAAAGTTCGTCGGGTTTCACCCATACCGAAATGGTGAGGTTTGCAGGCAGGAATGAGTTGGTGTAAGGAACTTCAAGGTGAGCGCCTTTATTGAAATAAACGGCTGTGCCTTTCACTCCGTCGGTCCAGCTGGGCATCATGGCATCGTTGCCAAGGATTACCGTATTACCGCGGAAGAAGGTAGCTACATGCTTAGTGGTTGAATAAGCGGTTGCGGTAGATCCCGAACCTTCATCAAAATTCCAGCCGGCGTTCAGATAGAGTGACTCGTCAATATACCCGTAGGCCTGTGCGTCAAAGGTTTCCATTGCAGCATTAAGCTGAACGATCAGGTTATTGATCTGCTCCTGGGTAAGCGGAGTAGCAACGGCGTCTTTTACTGTCTGAAGCGTTGCCTTGAATGCATCAATGGCTGATTGCGGATAGTCGGCTGAAGTAGCAGCGGCAGCAATAGCGTCAGCCTGTGCAATTAAAGCATTCAGTTCAGTTTTGTCGCCTTCTACAATGTCATCGTCGTCGTCCTTGCACGATCCGAGGATCAGGGCGGTACTTACGAAGAGCATAAGCAGCAGGGTGTGCAGTTTCATCAGGTTTTTCATTTTACTTTGGTTTTAGGGTTATTGATTAGGTTGATTGATTAATTATAAAGTTCAGAATTAAAAAGTCAATGATGCAGTTTGAGCAATATCCTTACGGAATCGCCTGATTGGCATCTATTTCCGCCTGCGGTAACGGCTGATACCTGTTGGTTTCAAAGTTAAAATCGGTACCCAGCGCAGCCTCGGCAACGGCTTTGCCCCAGCGCATCAGATCGAAATAGCGGTGGAACTCCTGCGCCAGTTCGGTTCTGCGCTCCTTCTGAATGGCTGTACGCAACTGATCCTTGTTCGAAGTAGTTACATCCGCAAGCAGATCGGCCGGTGCGTTTCCTTCAAAGCTGTTCCGGGCGCGCTGCCTTACCTTATTCAGGTTTGCCCGGGCCGAGTCGGCATTATTCAGTTCATTGAATGCCTCGGCTTTCATCAGCAACACATCGGCATAACGCATGTAAGTATAATTCAGATCCCCGTCACCCTTCAGCGAGGAGGGAACCTCCGACAAGGGCTGCTGGTGTTTTTTGGTCAGGAAGCCTGTCGGCGACCAGGCAGCGCTGAAAATTTCTCCGTTCAGCCACGGCTGTCCGTCGCGTCCTATACTGGCATCCAGCCGGGGGTCTGCTTCTCCGGTGGTGCTAATCTCAAACGCATTCACCAGGCTTTGAGTTGGGGCATTGAAGTAATACCCTCCCTCTGCGGCAGGTGCAAACCACTGGTTCAGGGCATTCCCCATAAAGGGATTCTGACCCGTGAGGTGCTGGATTTCAAAGATGGCCTCCTTGTTGTTTTTATAAGCCACTTTAAAATTGTCTGAATAGTTGTCAAGCAGCCCGTAAACACCCAGGTTTTCAAGCTGGTGAAAGTAGTTAACAGCTTCCTGCCACTTGTTCTGGTACAGGCTGACTTTGCCCAACAAACCAAGCGCCGCTCCGCGGGTCACGCGCCCGGCATCGGTTGAACCATACGAATCCGGCAGTACCGCAGCGGCTTCGTTCAGGTCTTTTTCTATCTGCTGATAGATAGCCGGAACTTCACTCAGGGGAACATGGATTGTTTCCTGTGTAAGCTGGGGAAGGAGCTTCAGGGGAACTTTCCCGAAAACGTTCACCAGGTTAAAATAAGTATAAGCCCTGATGAATTTGGCTTCGCCGATGATACGGTTTCTGAGGGCCTCATCCATCTGTACACCAGGAACATTGGCAATTACATTATTTGCCCGGGCAATGGCCTCATAAGCGAACTTCCAGTAATTGTTGATGATTCCGTTGTTGGCATCAGCAAAAAACTCGTCGATGTAGGTGATTTCTGCCTGGTCGCCCGGATTTCCGCCTTTTACCGCATCATCGGAAGCTACATCACCAAAAACCCAGATTGCATTGTTGAAACTGTTGAATGCAATGGCATTGTATACACCGTTAATGGCTTGAATGGCCTGCTTGTCGTTCTGGTAAAAGGTATCCGAGGCAAAATCACCTTTCAGGTCTTCCGTAAGGAAATCGGTACAGGCTGCAACCGGAAGCAGTATTAGCAGTGCTGCCACCATCCGCATAAACCGCGATGCCGGATTACGCATTTTACCTTTATCAGTTTCTGAAGTAATATATCTTTTTTTCATGGCCTTCGCGGATTAAAAGGTTATATCAATTCCCAGCATGATTGTCATTGCCGAAGGGTAGGTTCCCCAGTCGATACCACCGGCCCGGTCGCCTTCGTCCTTTGAATTGTCGCTGACGGTCATTTCCGGATCAAGACCGGGATAGGCCGTAAAGGTGAGCAGGTTGGTACCTGACAGGTAAACCCTTGCCTTTTCCATTTTCAGCCTGTCCAGCAGGTTGTTGCTGAAGGTATACCCTACCTGCAGGTTTTTTAGCCTCATGTAGGATCCGTCTTCGAGGAAGCGGCTGGAAGGCCTGGCGTTGTTCGATTTGGCTGTCCATGCCGGCCTGGGCTGGGTGTCGGATGTCCCCTGCCCGGTCCAGCGCTCGTCAAAATAACGCTGTGTTACGGTAAATCCTCGGTAGAAGCCTTCGATGTCCTGGTTAACCTGCATGTAAATCTTATGTCCGAATGCACCCTGGAAGAAAAGGTTTACATCAAAAGCCTTGTAATAAGCGTTCAGGTTGATGCCCGTGGTGAACTTCGGAATGGCGCTGCCCAGGAATACCCGGTCGTTGTTATCAATGACCCCGTCGCCGTTCTGATCTTTAAATTTAACGTCGCCGGGACGGATATTATTACCCTGATAGGCCGATAACAGCACATCCGTTTCATTCTGGAAAATACCTTCCATCTCCAGCAGGTAGAACGCGCCGATGGGCTGACCCACTTCGGTGCGGGTGGCAAAAATTCCTGATTCTACCCTTCCGCCAAACAGCGGGGCATCCAGTTCAAGTACTTCGTTGTGCAGGAAAGCTACGTTTCCGCCAATTGAATAACCCCAATCCTTCATGTTTTTACGGTAGATGGCTTCCAGTTCCACCCCTGTATTCAGCACCGATCCACTGTTGATCCAGGCAGCATCGGCATTTCCGGTAGAAGGAGGATTGGGTGCTTTCACCAGCATATCAGCGGTAACTTTATAGAAGTAGTCGATGGAAAATGCCAGGGCTCCCTTCCAGACCTCCGCATCAATACCTGCATTGTACTGGTAACTGGTTTCCCATTTCAGTTTCTCGTTGCCAAGTGCCGTTTGTGCATAGCCCGAAGCCGGCACTCCTCCGAAGGGGTAGTTGAAATAGGGAGAAATCCGGTCGCTGTATGCATACAGTCCTACATCCTGGTTTCCGATGGCTCCGTAGCCTGCCCTCAGTTTAAGGTTCTGCAACCAGTCAACATCCTTCAGGAAATTTTCTTCCTTAAGAATCCATCCGGCGGAAGCCGAGAAAAACGTTCCCCACTTGTTGTCGCCGGTAAATCTCGAGGATCCATCCCTCCTGATGGTCCCCGAGAAGTAGTACCGGCCGTTGTATTCGTAATTGACACGACCGAAAAATGAAGCCAGGGCAGAGCTATACTCGTTCTGGCTGGTGATTTTTTCACCCAGTCCGTTGCCGATAAAGATCAGTTCTTCCTGCTGAACAGGGAAATCCATATCGCTTGAATAAAGTCCCCTTCCCTGATTGCGGATGGCCTCAAAACCGGCCATAGCAGATAAATTGTGCTTTTCGCCGAACGCAGTTTCGTAATTCAATAAATTATTCACCGTCCAGTTGGCCATACGCTCATTGCCCACGCTCAGGCTGTTCTTTGCGTTGATGCGGTTAAGCGTTCCCCAGGTGGGATTGAACCTGCGATTCGTGGTATTCCGGTAATCCATACCCAGATTGGTAGTAAATTTGAGCTTGTCGGTTATGGCTGCCGTAAAAAATGCCTTGCCCAGATAGCTGTCGTCTTTGCGGTTATTGTCGTTATATTCGGCCATCCCGATGGGATTGTATCCGTCACCAAGGTAAGAATCAAAGACCTGAGCGCCGAAATACTCTGCCGGCCGGTCAACATAGGTTCCATCTTCAAACTGAATTGGAATGGCCGGATTCCTGAAAAAGGCATACCTGACCACACTTCCCCCGTTACCGCCGTAACCGTCACCCGAACTGCCGATGATATCGTTGTCGGAAAGTCCCGCCAGCATACTGATGCCCACCGTAAGCCAGGGACTTGCTTCCGTTGTAACATCCAACCGGGCGGTACCGCGGGTATAACCGGTATTTTTAATGATTCCACGCTGATCGTAAAACGACGCCGATAAAAGGTAGTTTGTTTTTTCACTTCCACCTGAAACTGAAAACTCGTGCGAATTTACCGGGGCGGTCCGGAGCAGCTCGTCCACGTAGTTGATGTCAGAAAAACGGGCGGCATCCTCCGCGCTGATAAGGCTGCGCTGCAAACCGGCAGGCAGATATTTGTTATCGTTGACCGCCGCTTCGTTGTAAATGGTAACATAATCCTGTGCATTGACCATAGGCGTAAGCCTGACCGCCTGCTGAATCCCGGTTTGTCCGCGATAGGTTACACTTGTCTTGCCGGCTTTTCCCTTTTTGGTGGTAATCAGCACCACTCCGTTGTTGGCGCGCGATCCGTAGATGGCTGCAGCCGAAGCGTCCTTAAGCACCGTAATGTTTTCAATATCTCCCGGAGCCAGAATTTTAAGTGCATCCGCCGTTGCAATACCATCCACGATGTACAGGGGAGCATTGCTCGAATTGATGGAACCCGTTCCCCTGATTCTAACCGCGACGCCTTCTCCGGGTGCTCCGGTATTCTGGGTCACCTGAACCCCGGCGGCCCTTCCCTGAAGCGCCTGGTCAACGCCGGCAACCGGCATGCGGGTAAGCTCGGTATTGTCAACGCGGGTTACGGCGCCCAGCACGTTACGCTTTTTGGCGGTACCATAACCGATCACCACCACCTCATCGAGCATGGTTTGCTCCACCTGCATGCGTACGTTGACCAATGCACGGCTACCAAGGGTCTCTTCCACGGATTTGTACCCGATATAGGAGTACACAATCACCGAAGAGGCATTCAGCCTGTCGGATTCCAGACGGTAGCGACCGTCTATATCAGTAGTAGTTCCCGTGGTGGTTCCCTTGATCTGTACCGTCACCCCGATCAGGGTTTCCCCGGTTTTCGAATCGGTAACGGTTCCCTGCAAAAGCTGCTGGGCCAGCATGGTGCCTGCCGACAGGATGATGGTCAATAGTAGAATCAGTTTTTTCATGTGTGCTTATTTTTTGAATAACACGATGTGGCAATCACAGTTTACCGGTAGGCAATTACTGAATCTCCGGCTTTTATTTTACGGCCTTCGGCCTTCAGACGGGTTCCGGAAGGAAGCTGCACCATAACCACCGCCTCACCGGCAGAAATTTCGATGGTTCCGGTATCCTGAATATTCCTGGCTAAATAGGTGCGGGAAACGATGTCGAAGAGGTCGGACGAACCATCTGTGTTAACGCTGATGGTTCTGGCCTCGCTATAGGGATTGTAGATCAGGAAAACCGGATAATTATAAGATGCATAAAAATCGGTAGCGTTGCAGTCAAGCATCAGTATTCCTTCAACATCCGTGGTATTTACGATCGCACCGAATACCCCGGCAATGGATGTGCTGTAGAGGCTGAACATGGATTCTTCGGGCTGGCCTTCAACCCACTTGGGACCATCGCCGATGGCAACCGGACTTACACCTGCCAGGGCGGGATTGTTCAGGTCATCCGTCTTTCGCATGCCTTCATACCCTATAATACCGTTGGTGATGTGTTTCTTTTCCGGCAGCCACTGATATTTATCTTCAATCTGATCGGGATAGAATAACCGCGAGGCATTCACTACGTTCAGCATATAGCGGCCAATAGCTTTGGCATACTGAGGTTCATATTTAACCAGCGGCACCAGCGGCCAGGCCATAGCTACCGAATTCATAAAGAATCCGTAACCACCGCCGTCGGTAATGCTGCCCTGCATCCCCGATACATCGAAATCGCCCCATTTATCGGCAATCACCCCCCATCCGTAACGGCCATCCTTCGACTGGCAGCCGTCAAACGCATGGTTCAGAAGGCGGGTAACATCATAGTTGGTACCTTTTTCGGCATTCAGCCTTGCAGCTGTATAAGCGCCAAAAGGTTGCAGAATCTCATAAAAACGACTTTCCTTCTGATTAACCAACGCTTCTGTTGCGCGCTTGGCCCCTTCGAGGTAACGCTCGTCACCGAATTTCTGATAAGCTGAATAGAGAACATACGCATGACCTCCGGCCGCATCCTGCTGCCATGGAATGTGATTCCGCATCCCTTTCATCTGAGCGTAATCGAAATAAGAGTAATCGTAATTGCCCTGAAGCACCGAATCGGCTTTGTAAAACTGCTCGGCCACCGTACGTTGAATGTTTTCGGTATTCTCAACGCCGGGAAACAATGCCGCCACTCCGTAATAAAGTACGTTGGGATATACATCGTACCACCAGTCGCGCCCGTAACCGCCACCAAGCATGGCAACTTCCGGATTTGTGTTGTTCATTACAATGTTCCAGCCGTTATCGCTGTTGAAATAGTTCTGCGACATCTTCACGAAATTGTAACCGTGCTGGTTTGTTTTGTCAATCCCGAGTAAACCGGCGCTTACCAATGCATTCAATGAGGTGAGTGCTTCGTGGAATTCCCCGTTGTTCCTGCCCGGTTGCTGTCGCACATCCCCGATCACGGTATAAAGCCCGTAGGTAATCTGATCGATGTTGCGCCGGGAACTATCAAGCCATATGTATGGTGCATAGGGTGCAGTGGCATTGAAATCAAATGCCAGACTGTCGAAATCCAGGGCTTTCTGTTTCCAATCGATGATTTTCAGCGGCGAAGGAAGCTCCGGCATCTGCTCAATGCGTGGGATGGATGTTTGTGCAACAGGCTCCCCCAGATCAGTGGTACAGGAATAAAACCCGACGACCATTGCCAATGCCGCAACGAAAAGTATTTTATTTTTCATGTTTCTCATCATAAGATTCTTTCATTATGTTTTTAGCCAGCGGAATGCTCAGCATCTGCAGCACCGCAACAATGATGAGCGCATAACGCAGCGCGAAGGTCTCCGAAACGGCATAGGCAAGGAAAATAAACAATCCGAGCCCGATTACCCTTCCGGCATAAAGTCCGAACTCGTGGTTCAGGATGTACGCGTAATTGTTTCTGTTCTCTTTTTTCGATACCACGTCGATCACCTTCATCATGATCGGGTAATATGCCAGATCGTGCAGGGGCTGGAAAAATACCTTGCAAAGCACAAATACCATCACTCCGAACATCGAAAGTTCAATTCCGTTCACAATGGTTCCGATAAGGAACAGGGTAATGCCAAATCCGAAAACCGTAATCCTGTGTTTTGGTTTGGTGAAACGTCCCAGCAGGTATATCAGGATGGCCGTAAGTCCGCCGCTGATGCCCTGTATCAGCCCTAGTGAGCCTTCCTGGCCTACATATTTCATAATCAGCATGGCCGGGGCAGTCACCAGGAAGCCCTGAACCAAACCTTTCAAAGCGGCCAGCAGTATCTGCTTGTTCCACAAACGGTCAAAACGAAAGTAGAGAAAGTCTTTTTGCACGGGATTTTCGAAACTGCCCCGCGACAGTGAATAAGTTGCCAGAATGGTGATCAGGAAAACAACCAGGGTAACAATGCGATAACCCTTGTACACATCAAAGGTGATGCCCAAAAACTGCATACCATCGATGGATGCGAGCAGGGCGCCGATTACCAGCGGAACGGCAATATTGGAGACGGTAAAGAAAAAGGATTCAAGTCCGAAGAAGTAGTTGCGGTTTTCATCGGCGGTGGAGGTCAAAGCCATCAGGTAACGGTTGGTCCAGAAGAAGCCGGATGCCGCTCCGATCAGGGTTCCCGAAACAATCAGTCCCGGAAGGGCGATGTCTTTTACAAACATCATCCCGACCATGGCAATACCGCTCAGCAGTATTCCGAAGCTGTAAAGATGCGCCACCTTAAACCGTTTCAGCAAAAATCCGTTCGTAAGGGAGGTTATGATGATACCGGTGTACATGGCCACCTGAAAGATGGCCACAAAACTGGTATCGTCGAAGGAGCGCATGATGTAGGCAGCCATAAAAATCTCCACCACGGGCAGCACCAGCGCGTAGAGCATATTGGTAATCAGCAGCACCCGCATGTTGTGGGGCATCGACAGGAAGAATCGGTATTCGGCTGTCAGCTTGTTTTTCATAGTGTTCCGTTTGTCAGATCAGGGTGGAAAGTATTTCGGAAACCGACAGGGTGGCGCCGCAGATCACTTCATCGCTGGCGCCGTAATACATGTAAATGGTGTCGCCGTCAACATAATGCCCGTTGGTGAAAACCACATTCCCAAAGAAGCCGGTTTGTTCGTAAGGCTGAAGGGGTTCCATAATGGGTTCGGTGCTGCGCGCCAGCACTATGGTGGGATCGTTGATGTCGAGCAGCAGGGCGCCCAGGCAATACCGGTGGTCTTTGTTGGCACCGTGATAAATCTCAAGCCATCCTTTTTCGGTGCGCATGGGGGCGGCGCCAGCGCCTACACGTGCCGAATCCCACATCCCCGGGCGGGAAGTAGCGATGCATTTGTGCCTGCCCCAGTGAATCATATCGGGCGACTCAGCCACCCAGATGTAGTTGCCGCCCAGTTCGGGACTGCTGGGACGGTGCAGGGCATAGTATTTCCCGTTGATTTTCTCTTCAAAGATAGCACAGTCCTTATTGTGGGGCGGAAAAATCATCCCCTCCCGGGTGAAATGCTTCCAGTCGCCTGTGCGGATAAGTCCCACACCCACCCCAAATTCGGAAACTTCGGTGAAGGTGAGGCTGAAGCCATCATCCATCGTGGCCACACGGCAGTCTTCAATGCCGAAGGTCTCCAGCTCCCCTTTACCGAAAATGGGAGGATATCCTTCCGGTTCGTAAAAACGGATGCCGTCGTCGCTGCATACAAGTCGCAAGTAGCTGAGTGTAGTAAGGTAATCTTTCTTCTTGTAGTTGATTACCCGTGGATCGGAAGCGTCGAGGTCGGGATCGTCTTTATCGAAACTCAGGATTTCAATCTCTCCTTTACTGTTATAGACCGGAAAACTGATTTTCCCTTCAACCTGTGCCGGCCGCTCGGCTACGCGCAGCAACAGCCACACTTTTCCGTCGTACCGGAAAACCCCGGGGTTCAGCAGACAGGTGATTTCCATTCCTTTGATGCCCGGTTTCAGATCGGTTGGGCGAAGCAGGGGGTTCTGTGGAAAACGTTTTGCAATGTCCATATTATTATAAGGTTGTTTAATTTCTGAATATTGATTTTTGAAACTTCATCCCGAACACAAACTGAATCAACATCCGTGCGCCGGGAGTATCGTTTTTTAGCCAATTCCAAAATTACAATCGATTGCGGAAAAAGACGTCCGGAAGAGTCCGTATCTTGTCCGGCGGAGTCCGGAATGTGAAGATTATCAATAAAGAAGGGACGAGGGACGCAAAAAAGGGACGAGGGACGGCCCTTCGGCTCCCCTTCGACTCCGCTCAGGGTACAAGCTCAGGGTCCGGGGCGAGGGACG
>CAZDBX010000027.1:15946-20151 GCA_964503805.1 uncultured Lentimicrobium sp.
GCTTTGCCAAACAGATCGTAAAAATGGGTACGGCTGGCAAATCCCGTCTGATCAATAATCTCGCTTACCGTTAACTGGGTCGATAACAGGAGGGTTGCCGCCTTGCTCAGCCTGCGCTGATTGATCATGCCGTGCGGGGTGGTACCCAATACCGATTTTGTCTTTTCGTACAGGGATGACCTGCTGATGGCCATGCGGTCGCACAGTTTTTCAGCGGTAAGTGTTTCATCGTCAATATTTTCATCGATATATGACATCATCTTTTGAAAAAACGGGTCGGGCAGCTCCTTGATCATCACCAGGCTGTCGTCGCTGCCGGCGAAACGATTGCGGATGTTCCGCCGCACTTCAAGCAGTTTTTCTATCCTCACCCTCAGATGCTCGGGATGAAAGGGCTTGGGTATGTATGAATCGGCTCCCGCTTTCAGGCCGGCAATGCGGTCCTCAATCTCGGCTTTGGCCGTAAGCAGTATCAGGGGCAGGTGGCTGGTATCGAAATTATCGCGCAAACTGCGGCACAGCTCTATCCCGTCCATTTCAGGCATCATCACATCCGAAACAATCAGGTCGGGCTTGTGCGTAAGCACTTTCTGCCAGGCCTCCGCCCCGTTTTCCGCAAATATCAGGTTATACGATTCCTGAAGGAAATCCTTTAGCAGCGACAGAATTTCCGGATCATCGTCGACCAACAGCAACAGCGGACGCTCCCCGGCGGGTAAACGAAGGTCGGAGGGAGCAGCAGCACTATCCGGTTCTTCAATAAACCATGCATCCGGTTCCTGACCGGCAGTTCCGGGCTGAGGGACATCAGTATTTACCTGAAATACTTCCGGAAAGTTACAGATAAACGTACTTCCGCTTCCGGGCTGACTCTCGATACGGATACTTCCTTTCAGCAATTCGGTAAGTCCTTTGGTAACTGCCAGTCCGATACCGGTGGAGCGATAGCCCGGGAAACTGCCCCGCTTTTTGGCCGATGAAATCCCGAAAGGCTCAAAAACCCTGGGCAAAAGCTCCGGCTTTATTCCTATACCCGTGTCCTGCACCTCTACCGTAAGCCGGTCAGGCTGCCGCGAAATCCGGATATTTACCCAGCCTCCCTCCACATTATACTTGATGGCGTTAGAAACAAGGTTGGTAATGATCCTTTGGAATTTATCGGCATCCGTCCTGAAAGACAGGGGACTTTCACATCCTTCCACGGTACAGCGGATGTTGCGCTGAGCTGCCGGCAACTCAAGGTCGGAAACCACCTCCCGGATCAGGCTGCAGGGATCGGTCTCCTGTATGTTCAGGGGCTCCTTGCCTTTCTCCAGCTTGCGGAACTGCATGATCTCGAGCACCAGCTTCTGCAGTTTCAGGCTGTTGTTGTATACTTTAAGCAGGCGTGGGTTTTCGGAAGTAAGCTTCTTGTCCTCGATCAATGCATGAATGTGTGAGCTGATCAGCGTAAGCGGGGTGCGGAACTCATGCGCCACATTGGTAAAGAATTCGATTTTGTAAGCCTGTAGCTCCTTTTCCTGACTGATCTTCATCTCCTGAAGGGCGGCCTCCTTGCGGCGGGCTTCGCGTCGGCGGTATGCATTGAAAATCAGAAACTGTACCAGAAAAAACAGCGCAATATATCCGGCAATGGCCCAGCCGGTCCGCCAGAACGGGGGATGTACCGTAATCCGGATCTCCCTGGCCACTTCCGACCATATCCCGTTTTCATCACTCACACGCAGCTGAAGGATATAATTGCCCGCTTCCAGGTTCGAAAATGCCAGCGGCTGTTCGGGAGGAATAACTTCCCATGCGTCGTCGTGATTCAGCAGGCGGTACGAAATGCGGTGGCGCTCACGGCCCCAATACGCCAGGGGAGATACAAAAAACGTCAGGGAGTTCTGGTTGTGCTTTAACTCCAGCTCATGCTGAAGGTTCATCCTTTTTAACAGCACGCTTCCTTCGTCCGGACTTACCGGCACATTGCGTATCAGCAGCTGATTTACCGCTACCGGCGGGAAGTAGGAAGAGAACCGAATGGCATCCGTCTGCACAATGTCAACCCCCATAGTCCCTCCTGCCAGCAAACGGCCGCTGTTTTTGTCGAAAAACGAAGCCCCGTCGCTGTATTCAAAATTGATCAGTCCGTCGTTAATGTTAAAACTCTGCACATTGCGGCGGGTACTGTCGATCATCGATAAGCCCTGGTTGGTGGTAATCCACAGGCTGCCCGATAAATCCTGCCTGATGGTATGTATGCTGATATTCGGGAGCCCGCCCTGCACGAAAGCGGCTGCCGGTTTTACCGAATCGGCCGACACCGGTTCGAAGCTGAACAGCCCGCTGCTGCTGCCCGCCCACACGATTCCTCTGCGATCGGTGAAAAGGGACAGGATATCGTCGTTGCGGATATACGCGGGGTGTGTCTGGGCGTTGTACTGAGCAATCACCCGCTGCGCAATGGTGTTGTAACGGTAAACGCCGAACCCGCGGGTACCTATCCAGATAATGCCCGGCCGCTCTTCGGTGAGGGCATATACTATCTGCTTCTGCAGCCCGGGCGCCTGGTCGGGATCCAGCACAAGCTGCCTGCAGTTCTCCGGATCGCCGTTTTTTCCCGTTCTTACCTGGATAACGCCATATCCACTGGTTCCCAAATAAATACTGCCGTCGCTGTCTTCCATAATGCGGTAAACCGATGCAAACACCAAGGGCGTTTCTTTACCGAAATCGCGCGGGAAGTTGCGGATGATCCGGTAATCGGGCGAGAGCAGGTCGATGCCGTTTCCGTCCGTGCCCACCCAAACGGAACCATCCGGACGTTCATGAAACGACAGTACGGAATTGTTGCTCAGCCCGTCTTTCGCCGAAATCTGCCGGATGTGCCCGCCCCCGGCGTCAAAAACATCGATTCCTCCGCCTTTGGTGCCGACCAGGATGTCGTTTTTCCGGGTTACCAGTATGCTGCGCACAATGGGATAGGAAAGCTGCTCCGATGACAGGCGCGTAACAGGGAACTCGGTGAGTTTCATGGTAAATGCGCCGTTCCCGTCGGTACCTGTCCAGAGGATATCCGGCTCGGTTTCGTAAATACAAAGAATACGCGTGGAAATGGGGATGCCGGCATCCTGCCCGCCAACCTTTCCGGGTTCGGCAAAGGTGCGGGTTTTGATGGTATACCTGAAAATCCTTCCTTTTTCGGTTCCGGCCCATAAAACGCCCGCCTGCCGCGAGGCTGAAAGGCTGGTAATGATGTCGTCGGGAAGACTCAGGCGTTGTATTTCAAGAGTTTTCAGATCTGTAACAAGGGCAGGGCCTGAACGCTGGGTAACGAAAAGCAGCTGCCTGCTTCCTGCCTCCTGTAAGGACGAAGCGGTAAGTGCGCTGCCGAGGGGCAGGTTCAGGACCTTTACCAGGCGGTTGCCTTCAAGCCGGAGCAATTCGCCTTCCGCGCTAATGCAGTATAAGGTGCTGCCTGCCAGATGAACACGCTTTACCCTGATCGCCGCTTCATCCAAAGGCATGGGAACAAACTGCTGCACGGCTTCGCTGAAACGGAACAGGCCCCGTCCGTAAACCGATGCCACTGCCCCATGGCCGTCAGCGAAAGCAAGAGAAATATCGTTTTCATAATTGATCTGCTCCGGTTCGTCGGTAAAAAAAGCCGAAAAACTGCCGGTTTCATTGTTATACAAGGTAATCCCCTTGTTTGTCATCAGCCACAGCGGGCCCGAAGCCGAGGGGAAGATCTCCCGGATTACATGATTGTGAATACTGCCTGGTCCGCTTCCGGGAAGAAAGGTTTCTATTCCGTGGCCGTCGTAACGGTTCAGTCCGTTCCAGGTGCCAAGCCATATATATCCTTCGGCATCCCGCGCGATGGCATTGACCGCGCCGTTGCTCAGCCCTTCGCGCCGCGATATGGTATGCACCGGGGTCCCGGTTCCGGCATAGAGATCCGGGATCAGTAAAAGGATAAATACCAACAGGAAAATCCGGGTGCGCATAAGAAAAGAGGTTACAATTGCCGGGCGGAAGTAAAATTAGCACAAAATAGCAAACAACGCACACAGTAATGCAGACATAACTGTCTGTAAAAGGATTCAGGGCACTGCAATGCACTGGAAAAACCAATCCGGATAAGAGACACTTTGCCGGAAGCGAGCCTGATCAGGGCTTAAAACCGTATGCTCCAGCCCACATTGGGCATAAAGGGGAAA
>CAZDBX010000027.1:20251-22175 GCA_964503805.1 uncultured Lentimicrobium sp.
CCTGATCAGGGCTTAAAACCGTATGCTCCAGCCCACATTGGGCATAAAGGGGAAAAATGACCTTTGCATCAGGGTTATGCGCTTGTACCGGGTGTTGTTGGGGCCAAAGTTTTCTATCTCTGTGAAATAGAATGCATTGGGGTTGCGCTGATTGTAAAGGTTGATTATTCCAAGCGTGAACGTGCGCAGGTATCTCTTTTTCTGTTTGTGAAAATTAAAACTGATATCGAGCCTGTGGTAAGGTTTGGTTTTAAATTCGTTGCGTCTTGAGTAGATGTACATCTCATTCATATGGGTATAGTCTCCTGCCTCAACCGGAACATAATACTTCGAAACCGGCAATGTGAGCCTGTATCCCGAATTAAACACCCAGGCGAGCGAAAGGTCAGCATCTTTATCAATTTTTAGCATCATGGCTATGTTAATACTATGCCGCACATCAAACTGATCAGGAAAAATCAAGCCATTGTTGATTTCATCAAATTTTCGCTCGCTTCGTGCCAGTGTATAACTGATCCATCCTTTGGGGTTTCCCTCATTCCTGGTGGCCATAAATTCAACTCCATATGCACGGCCTTTGCCGTTTCTTGCAAAAAGGGCTTCCCAGTTTTCGCGCCCTTCCCATAACGATGCACCATCTTTGAGCATTGCCAGCCGGCTGAAATGCTTGTAATATAATTCGCTGGTGTAAATTATACCATTGCCGGATCTGTATTCCAGTCCGGCCGAAAGTTGTTTCATAAGCGAAGGCGGTATCCTTTTAGTTGCCGGAAGCAGGTATTCTACCGGCATTCCAATGCTGTTGTTTCCGGTAATGTGCATATTCTGACTCATTACATCAAAAGATACAAAACTGTTAAGGTTTTTGTTGTGATGAAAGTTTGCCTTTATCCTGGGTTCCGGTATAATGTAAAACCGGTTGTTTATTGTAAAAGTGTTGATTCGTCCGCCCAATTCCAGCGTGTGACCTGCCGGCCGGGTAATTTTTCCGCCAAAATAAATTATGCCTTCAAAAGCCTGCTTCAGCATATTGTGGTTATGACCAGGCTGCAATGAGTTGTTGCCGCCAGATACCTCATATGTGTAATCATTGGGCTTAAAATACCTGTAGGTGAGCTGCATTCCGCCAAATATGCTGGCTTCAGGTGTTAAGTAGTATTCCATTTCAGATTTCAGACTGTATTCGCCGATTGTCGAAAGCAGGGTGTTTTGTGCAGTTGACTTATCGTAGCCACTTGTGCTTTCCGAGATTAAATTATTCTTAACCCTGTATCGTGAAAAATGCAGGGTGGTATTGCTGAATATACGGCTGTTGAAGAGGTGGTTCCAGCGCAGCGCAGCCATTGTATTGCCCCATTGGTTGGTTTGAAGGTAATAATCGGTACCGTCGTCTTTTTTTTCTTTGAAGCCGGCAAGTGTTTTGTCGTCGCCGGTGTAAAAACTCAGATGGATTTTGTTTTTAGCATCTATAATTTTGTTCAGTTTAATGTTAAGGTCATAAAAATTATACCCCACTGTTGAACCTGGATTTGCCCGCTGTACCAGTGGTTTGGCTATCAGGTCGAAATAAAACCGCCTGAAGCTGATCAGGTATGAACTTTTGTTTTTCTGAATAGGACCGTTCAGCGATAACCTTGCTGAAATAAGTCCCAAACTCAGGTTTCCTTCTGTTTTCGAAAGATTGCCATCGGCCATACTGACATCGAGCACCGACGAAAGCCTGCCGCCGTATTTGGTCGGAAACCCGCTTTTTATAAGTGTTGAACTTTTAATGGCATCGGTGTTAAAGGCTGAGATAAATCCTCCAAGGTGGTTGATGTTATAAAGCGGTACATCGTCGAGCATAACCAGATTCTGATCGGATGATCCTCCACGCACATGCAGGCCGGATGTGCCTTCGTGCCCCTGCTGTACACCGGGTGTA
>CAZDBX010000028.1:0-21851 GCA_964503805.1 uncultured Lentimicrobium sp.
AAAGTACGAGGCATCATAAAATCCGCTGGATGTATTGCCAATCAGCATTTTGGAGTACTTCATGCAACTAAGGTACCCAATGGATCCCAGGTTCTCAAAAAGGTGTACTCCCTTTCTGAGCCGTTTTAATTGTTGCAGTTTTTCCCGGATTACCTTTCCGAAGGTGTCGGCATTCGGCATGGTGATGACCAGTTGAAAACCGGGAAGGAGCAGCAAGGCTTCCGCAAAAGCTTCGGCCAGCAGGATATTTTTTTCGTATGAAACGGTTTCAGGATGCAGGGTGGACAAGATTGTTGGATGGCTAAGATCCACACCGTAGCGCTCCATGAATTCTTCCTGTTTCATCAATTCGCAGGATGCCAGCAGGTCGATGCTGAGTGCCCCGGTGTTGAAAACAAGGTTGGAGTCTCCCCTGATCTGGATGATGCGTTCTTTATAGGCTTCAGCACAGGCAAAATGGACAGACGACATCAGGGTTATTGAATGCCGGAATGCGTCATCAATGGCGCCGAGGGTTGTTTCGCCCCCATGAATATGCCCAAAGCGGATATTGAAAGGTACACCCGATACTACGGCTGCAAACATCTCGAAACGATCGCCGAGCGCAAGAACCAGATCATATTTGCTTTGTGACCATATATGGCTGAATGCCTGCGTGGTTCTTCCGATTGCAGCGGATATCTCATCCGGACTGTCGTTGGCCGGCATAACTTCGATGCGATGATCTATGGTAAAACCATCCTTTTCGATCAGTTCAACGGTATAGCCAAATGCGTCTGACAAGTGAGCGCCAAAGACAATAAGGCGCAGGTCAAAAAAGGGATCCGCTTCCATGGCTCTCAGCAAAGGGAGATAGATTCCATAATCGGCCCGCGAACTGGTAAGAACGGCGATTTTCACAGCAGGTGTTCAGGTTTTAATTGTGTATCAGCTTTCAGGTCGGTTTTCAATTTCTTCCCGATAATGGTGTCCATCAGCATCGGACTGATTCCGTCGCCCGGCCGTTTCATGGTCAGGTCCTCATTAGTAAGTACATGCCCGGCGGGCAGATTTTTGGACAGATGTATACTTTTACGGGCTGCCACCCTGTTTTTCAGTTCCGAAACCGAAGGTTCCTTAATTCCTGAACCGAGGGCTTTTTCCACGTTTCTGATGGCAGCAACCATTGCAGCGAGTTCATCGGGTTCGAGTGAAGCCTTGTGATCAGGGCCGGGCAGGTCACGGCTGATGGTAAAGTGCTTTTCTATGATTGTTGCTCCAAGGGCTGCTGCGGCAATAGGTATTACAATGCCTTTCGTGTGATCTGAATACCCGGTTTTTACCTTAAATGTTTCTCCAATCGAATGCATAGCCTTCAGGTTTACTTCTTCAAGCGGAGCGGGGTATTCTGTTGTGCAGTGCAATACAGTGATCAGGCCGGAAGGGGTTCCGTTTTGTTTCAGGACGTCTATGGCTTCGCCGATCTCTTTGATGGTTGCCATCCCCGTGGACAGAACTACAGGTTTACCATAACCTGCAATTTTACGCAATAAGGGGAGATTCGTGATTTCACCCGAAGGAATTTTGAACATCTCAATGCCCAGCTCATCCAAAAGATCTATGCTTTCAAGGTCAAAAGCCGTTGAAAGGAATTTGATGTTGTGTTTTTTGCAGTGTTCGATTAAGTGAAGATGGGCTTCCTTGTCAAGTTCAAGTCTGGTCAGCATCTGAAGCTGCGATTCACCTGCCATACTGCCTTCGTTTGCCTTCTGGTAACCGGCTTTCTCAGCACTTGCTGTAACAAGGTTTGCAGCCCTGAAGGTCTGGAATTTCACGAAATCAGCGCCAGCCCTGGCTGCGGCTTCAATCAGCTGCTCGGCAAGTTGCAGGCTGCCATTGTGGTTAACACCGGCCTCAGCAATGATGATGGTCCTAAACATAAGTCCGTCCTATAACAGATGCGGGATTACCGAAATATTTGTGATTATTGCCAATACTTTTAACAAGAACAGCAGCCGCTCCGATCAGGTTATCATCTCCTATCGTGATGTTATTGAGAATGGTCGAATTGGTACCTATGAAGTTATTGTCCCCGATCCGGCAGTTGCCGTTAATAATACTCCCGGTTGAGACATGGTTGTTGAATCCTACAATCGTGTCATGCTCAATGATGCAGGATGTGTTTAATATGCAGTTCGGGCCGATTTCAGCGCCTGAATTTACCATCGCAAAAGGCATTACTACTGTACCTGGCCCCAGCCTGGCCCTGCCTGAAACATGGGCTTTTGGCGAAATAACCACAGGGAGGTGGCAATTACTGGCCACCAGTTTATCATAGAGTATCCAGCGTGGACGGGAATTTCTTATATGGCCGATGGTTATAAAAAAATAGTTGTATTGTTTTGCCAGTAAGGGGATATCGTCATCATTGGCAATCACTTCATAACCTGATATCTTTTCATGCAGCATCACCGCCTGATCTACTATCCCGGCTATGTGAAACCGGCCTTCACTCTCGATCACATCAATGACCGACCTGCAATGGCCACCTCCGCCAAAAAGTATAATTTCTTCTTTTTTCATTTTTGGTTATTCCGAATGAAATGGTTGCAGGATGTTTATTATTATGAAACTGCAAATTTAACAATAGTTTCAGATGAATGTGACAGCCTTTATCCCGTTAAACAGGTCTTTAGTATTTGAATTTTGTGATGTTCAGGGTATATTCATCAATAACCTGGTCAAAAATCCCCTTTTTTCTGGCTATTTCTTCACAAAACTCCCTGAAGACCCCGTTGCCGCTTGTTTTTGAAAGTGTAACAGAAGCATTTTCCTTCAGTAATTGCATGGCATTAGCGGGCACTGCGCTGAATCCGACGGCCCGTAGCAACGGCAGGTCATTCAGGTCGTCACCCACAAAAGCTGCCTGAGAAAAGGTAAGGTCAAACTTTTTTAATGCCTGTTCCGCTATGTACAACTTGTTTCTCACCCCGGTAAAGATATGAGCAACTTTCAGGCGCTCCATTCTGTTTTTCAGACTATTGTTGTCTTCTCCTGTCAGAATAACCAATGGCAGTTGCATAATCCTGAGCAAAACTACGCCAATGCTATCCTCGGTTGAGTATGCCCTTAAATGGCTCCCATCTTCCCCTATATAGATCTTTCTGTCGGTCCACACACCGTCAACGTCTGAAAGTACGATTCTGATATCAGCCAGCATAATACAAATATAATCAGTTCCGCCGGAATTGTTTTAATCAATGCTGAAATGTCATGATAAATACAATGAAACAAACAGGCTGTAGTGTCAGGTAATGGGATTCTGCTATCATGTTTCAAACATCCATTGATCTCATCACAGCCATCCTGATGCTTTATCATGGCCTGCTTAAACAGGAATTTCTCTTACCTTTGCCGGGTACCAAAAAATTCTGAAATGCCGGAATCAGTCCACATCTGCATCGCCGGAGCCGGAACGCTGGGAACGGCGCTTGGCCATATCCTGGCGGCCAAGCCCGGTCTTGATGTCATCCTGCTCTCTATTGAAGAACCTGTTGTCAATGATATCAATGCAAGGCATATCAATCCGGCTTATTTTCCGATGATTCGCCTTGCTCCCGGCCTGAAAGCCACCACAGACAACAGTGTGCTGAAAAAGGCGGATGTTGTATTTGTTGCAATTCCATCTGTTGCCGTTGTCCCTTACATCACCGGCATCAAAGAATGGCTTAAACCCGGCGCGTTGCTGGTAAACCTGGCCAAGGGATTCGGTAAAGACAACAAGACCATTGTCGAAAACCTGCTTGAAGTAACAGGCAATTCTGTTTGCACCCTGAAAGGGCCAACCTTCGCAAGGGAATTGATCAACCATATCCCGACCGCCATGACGGTGGGTGCAGAAAACGATACGATTTACCGGCAGTTGAATCAGATCTTCAGCGGAACAACCATTTACACTGATTTTTCCACCGATATCAAAGGCGTGGAGACCCTGAGCATCCTGAAAAATATTTATGCCATACTTATCGGCATTGTTGATGCGCATTTCGACTCTCCCAATCTGAGGTTTCTCATATTTACCAAAGCCTTTGATGAAATGCGCAGGGTGCTGCTTTATTACGGAGGCCGCGAGGAGACATTATTCAGGTATTGCGGTATCGGTGATTTCGGACTTACCGCCCTCAACGACCTCAGCCGCAACCGCACCCTGGGACTGCTTATCGGAAAGGGCTATTTTACCAGTGGGATCTCTGACAAGGTTGTGCTGGAAGGCAAAATTTCAGTCAATATCTTTGTAAGTGAACTGCAAAGGTTGGGTATGCCGGAGAAGGATTATTTCCTGATGAACGAACTGAACAAGGTATTTAACGGCTCTTACAAAATCTCATTGTTTGTCAGTCGTTTGCTCGATCACTCATATTCCTGATAATGGCTTCCGGATTGTCGAATTCCTGAATCCGGGATCTGATTTTTGCATCCTCCCATTCCCACCATGCAGCTTGCTGCAATGCTGCTATGGTTTTTTCGTCGAAGCGGTACCGGATATGTCTGGCCGGGCTTCCTGCAACGATGCTGTATGGTTCAACATCTTTATTCACGAGCGAATTGGCTCCGATAATTGCGCCGTTACCTACTTTTACTCCGGCCAGAATCACCGCGTTGGCCCCGATCCAGACATCATGACCGATCACGCACGGCGCTGATACCTGTCCGGTGAAAGTTTTACTGGTTTTAACAAATCCGTATTTGTTGTCATAAGCAAAAGGGTGGGTGCTCACCCAACTAACCGGATGATTGCCCAGGCCAATCTTTACGCCGTATGCAATGGAGCAGAAATTCCCGATGGATGCGGTATTCCTGTCGATCAGGCAGTATTTGTTGATGTAGGTGTATTTGCCGATACGACCTGCGCAGATATGAGATCCATGACCAATAGTAACGCCGCGCCCAAGCTTCACATGACGGCAAATACCTGCTGCATGAATGGTGCAGGAGGGATTGAGCAGGCGCTGAAGGGTAACCCAGAGGAAATGTTTCATAGTCAGGTGTTGGTTTTTCAGGATTTCCCGCATACGGGAAACTGCATGAAACGCTGCATTAGTTGCAGGATGAAATTACAAAACTTCTTCCAGAATACGGATAATTCTTCCGGCAGCCGCTCCATCCCACAATTCGGGGATTCTCCCCTTTTTCCAGTTACCATCAAGTATCTGGCGGGCAAGGGCAATGATTGTTTCTGTATCGCAGCCCGCAAGTTCATTGGTTCCCTCCCAAACGGTTACTGGTCGTTCGGTGTTTTCACGCAGGGTAATGCAGGGAATGCCGTAAACGGTGGTTTCTTCCTGTATGCCGCCGCTGTCGGTCAGCACGAAGCGGGAGGCGGAAATCAGTTTGCCAAAGTCGAAGTAGCCCAGCGGATCAGTCAGTATCAGGTTTTTCATTGAAACAACATAGTCCTCCAGACCAAATTCCTGGATCATCTTTCTGGTTCTGGGGTGGATCGGGAAGACGATGGGCAACTCCTGCTGAATGGTTTCAAGCGCTGCCAGTATCTTCCTGAAATTATCCATGTTATCGACATTGGAAGGACGGTGCAGGGTAAGAGAGACAAAATTTCCCGCCTGAAGGTTCAGGGTTTTAAGAATCTCCGATTTGTTGATCCGGTCTTTGGATTCAAGCAGCGTATCAATCATGATATTGCCCACAAGGTGGATTTTTTCAGGCGCATGTCCCTCCGCCAGCAGGTTGCCGACCGCATCCCGCGAAGGTGGCATCAGAATATCGGTGATGGCATCCGTAACCATCCGGTTGATCTCTTCAGGCATGGAGCGGTCGCGGCTGCGGATACCGGCCTCCACATGGATAATTTTGATCTCCTTTTTCGCGGCAACGATGCTGCATGCCATGGTGGAATTTACATCGCCCACCACCAGGATGGCCTGCGGTTTTTGTTCGTCACATACCGGTTCGAAGCGTTCCATAATTTTTGCCACCTGCCGGGCATGGGTATCTGAACCGACTTCCAGGGAGATGTCGGGACGGGGGATGTTCAGTTCATCGAAAAAAGTATCCGACATCTTCACATCATAATGCTGCCCGGTATGCACCAGTATCGGTTCCAGTTTTGATGACTTACGCATGGCATGCATGATGGGCGCGATCTTCATGAAATTTGGCCGGGCTCCGGCTATGATAAGGACTTTAACAGGCTTCATACTATTCAGTTTCGTGTTTTATAATCTCGTTGAGTATGCGCGCAATGTCGCCGGTAAGGCTTTTACGTGAATATTTTTTGATGGCGTCCTGCGTCATATGCGCTCTTTCACCCTGGTAAGATTCAAAGAGGCCGGCAAGCGCGTTTTTTAATCCGTTTTCATCGTCAAAATCAACTACAGGCCCGGCATGGGATTCGCGGATAATGCCGGCGCTGTCGCCTCCGGGAGGGCCGATACAAAGCACCGGTCTGCCCGATGCCAGGTATTCAAACACTTTGCCGGGAATAATGCCCAGGGCGTTGGGGGTATTGTTGATCAGCAGCAGCAATACCGCAGAGGACGCAGAGACTTTCAGCGCTTCCCCGTGAGGCAGGTAATCGGTTTTTTCTGCAAACCTGCGCAGGTTGTACTTTTCGAGCGATTCAAACACGCTGATATCGGTTTTGCCCACAAACCGTATGCGCAGCCTGCGGCTTAAATTTTCATCTGCTTCCGCCATTTCCCCGAGCACTTTCCATAGAAAATCCGGATTACGGTCCCTGTTGAGGGAACCAATGTGCGTGATGGTAAACGATTCGGGCTTTATAGCCGGAATTTCCGGGAAATCTGCCGGGTCGTAACCATTGGTGATAACCTCTGTACGGCTGGCCCCCAGGCGCTTAAAATCAGCCTCCCAGTTCCGGCTAACTGTCACCAACCGGTCGGCATGTTTGATTACCTGCTGTTCCATGCGCCTGTGTTTGCGGTCGGCAAACCCGCTCAGCATCAGTTGATCGTAAAAGTCAATGTTGGTCCAGGGATCACGGAAATCGGCCAGCCAGGGAAGACCTGTCTTTTTTTTGACGCCCAGCGCGATCATATGCATGGAGTGCGGCGGCCCGGTGGATACAACAGCATCAACCGGATGATCCTTCAGGTATTTCGTCAGAAACTTTATTGATGGCCTGATCCAGAATTTCCGCGCATCGGGAATGAAAAAATTTCCCCTCATCCAGATCGAAAACTTCTGTGCCTTGCCTGGTTTACGTTCCTCGCTGAGGAAGCCGGCATTGATGCGCTCGTCTTTCCGGGCGCCGATAAGTTTTCTGTAAAAGTTATAAGGCTCCCAGATAGGATGTTTGATGACAGTGATATCTTCCGGTACCTCACGGCTCAGCGAATCGTCAAAGGCAGGCGGCTCCGGATTTTCAGGCGTGTAAACCACCGGCTCCCACCCATAAAGCCGAAGGTATTTCACGAATTTCAGCCATCGCTGAACTCCTGCGCCTCCGCTGGGCGGCCAGTAATAGGAAATAACCAGTACTTTGCGCAAACTGTATATTTTTATGCTTTTTTTCTAAAATTCTTTCTGATCTCATTGCCGGCATAGCCAAGCATCAACAGGATCAGCAACAATGATCCTGCAAATGAAACTTTCTCGCCGGTAAAATATACCCTGGGTTCGAACCTGAATTCAATTTCATGAGAGCCGGCAGGTACAACCATAGCCCGGAGCACATAGTTTGCCCGGAAATAAGGAGCGGGTTTACCGTCAATAAATGCCTTCCAGCCTTTATCGTAATAAATTTCGGAGAATACAGCCAGTTGGTCGGTTGCAGCCTGATATTTATAATTTAGTTTATTAGGTTGATATTCAGTAAGCTGTATAAATGCATTGGTGTCGGGCATGGATGAAAACCCGCTGAGTTGCTGTGCAAACCGCTTGTCGACAATGGCAGTGGATTCGGGTGAAAAGTTTGTAAGGGCATCAATCTCCTGATCTGCATTTTCAACCATTTTATAAGTATTCACAAACCAGGCGTGCCCGGCGGCATCCATGTTAATCTGCACTACCGGCTGGCGATTGGCATCATTCACGATAAAGTATCTGGTATTGAGCATATTCAATACACTTTCATTGCCTTTGCTGATATGATGATCGATCAGTTCCTGATATCTGCGGAGTTTGGCGCCATGATAGCCTCCGATACTTTTATGGAAGTAAGAAGTGCTGGCATCCTGAAAAGTACTTACCGTGGTATTGAATACCCTGAAGTTGGGGTCTGTGTCCTTCAGGATGATTTTATCGGCCTCAGTTGGAGCAAAGGGATTGTTTACCTGTGTTTTGCTGACAAAGTTGTCATTGTTAAGGTAACGGTTTGCTATCGGGATCATGTCGATGGCGATAAGCAATATAGCCGAAACGGTAAGAACGCCGGTTTTGATTTTTTTGCTGCCATAAAGCCAGATCAGGGCAGCCGCAAGCAGAATAAAAAAGAAACTCCTGATGGCATCTGATTTAAAAACAGATACCCGGGCAGTTTCCAGGTTGTTGATGAGGCTGTCGAACTGAGCAACCTGACTGCTGTCGAGGGTCGCCCGTTGTTCTGTGATGGCGGCCTGTTCCATTGCGCTCAGGAAGTTGAAAAACGTCTGTGGCATAAGGTAAAAAACCAAAGCAAGTCCTCCGGTCAGCCCCAGCACTATATAGAATTGTTTTTGTTTTTCACGGATAATCGCGGGTTTCTCAATGATTTCCTTCAGGGCCAGAATACCCAGAAGCGGTATTGCAAGATCTGCAATAACCAGGATCATGGAAACCGCCCTGAACTTGTTATATCCTGGAATATAATGCAGGAAAAAATCGGTGAGCGGCATGAAATTCTTGCCCCAGGAAAGCATCACTGAAAGTATGGTTACGGCCAGCAGCCACCAGCGAAGATGTCCTTTGAGGATAAAGAGCCCGAGGATAAAGAGGAATACCATAATTGCACCTGCATAAACGGGGCCTGAAGTAAAGGGCTGGTCTCCCCAGTAATGATTTTGTCCTGCAACAGCCTGAGAAAACATCGGATCAACTTTTTCCATTGCCTTCCGGTTGTTACCAAGGCTCCCTGTGGCTCCGCCTTTGGTATTGGGAATCATCAGGGTGAACGTTTCCGCTTTTCCGTAGCTCCATTGGGTGGCATAATCCTTGTCCAGCCCGGTGGTCCGGTTACCGGGATCGGAGCTTAGTTCACTTTTTCCGCGGATGGTATCTTTCCCGTATTCCCAGGTTGCCCATATATTGGTAATATTGGTGCTGAGCGCCAGAAATGCAGAAATAAAAAGCAGACCGGTTGCTTTCAGAAATGCGGGAATTGTTTTTTGCCTGATGGATATGATGAGTTCACTGATTCCGAGAATAACTACCATCATCATCAGATAGTAGGTAATCTGCAGGTGATTTGCCCTCAGCTCGAGGGCCAGGAAAAGTGCGGTAAGCAGCATTCCTGCGATGTGTTTTCCCCTGTATGTGAGAATGATACCGGCCAGCACAGGCGCCATATAGCCGATGGCGTGGGCCTTGCTGTTGTGCCCGGCTTCAAGGATGATAAAAAAGTAAGAAGAAAAGGCAAACGCGATAGAGCCGGCCAGCGCCAGCCAGGGATCAACCTTCAGCACCATCAGCAAAATGAAAAAGCCGATCAGGTAAATAAAAACAAGGTTGGCAGGGTGGGGGAGTCCGAATTTAAAAATATTGTCAATATGCCGGATCAGGTTGCCCTTATATTCAACCGATATCTGGTAAGCCGGCATGCCCCCGAACATGGAATTGGTCCAGAGCGCTTCTTCACCGGTTTTGGCGCGGTAATCAACGATTTCTTTCGACATTCCTTTCCAGTTGGTGATATCAGGCTGCCTGAGCCGCTTCCCTTCAAGCAGGGGGCTGAAATAGGCCATGATAACTACCAGGAAAATCAGCACCACGGCAAGGTGCGGGAGATACTGTTTCAGGTTTGGAATTTTCATAGTTAAACTGAAAAGGTTAGTGTTTACTTAATGTCTTCGTATTCAGTATATTCACCTATATTCTCAGGCACATTTCCAGATTCTTCCCGGCCTACCTTCTTAATGGTTACCTGTCCTTCTTTTCGCGGTTGGTCAGGTTTCAGGTGCGGATTTTGTTCATAAAACCTTTCCTGATACTTTCTTACCGAACGCTTAACGAGCCAAGGGAAGATATATGTAGTTAATACCCTGAAAGCAAGGTAAATGGAGAATACAATTAAAAAGAAACGGAGAATGCCCATGGTGAAAAGCAAAAGGTGCAGGTTATGGTTTGCGAAGTTAAACTTTTTTGGTGAATCCGTGTGGTTCAGATGCCGGTACAGTAGTAAGGTCTCTGCCATTTGCTGATATAAGAAAAGGAGGCAATGTTAATTACCTCCTTCCCGGAATATGATGGTACGGCTCAGGGCCGCATCAGATATTATTTGTGCTTGGCTTCGTCCGAAACCGTCAGTTTCTTTCTTCCTTTAGCCCTGCGTGCAGCAAGAACCCTGCGGCCATTGGCAGATGCCATTCTTTCCCTGAAACCATGTTTGTTCCTTCTCTTCCTTTGCGACGGTTGAAATGTTCTCTTACTCATATTCTCGTTTTTTGGGACTGCAAAGATAGTAACTATTCTGAAGCAGACAAATATTTCAGATTTTTTTTTAGAAAATTGCCATTGTTGATAACAAAAAGAAAGTCAGCGGATTATGAAATCCGCTGACTTAATGTGCTCAGGCTACCGGTTTTGCCGGTGCATTTTTAAGGGTTTCGGTCAGGTAAATCCAGAATTTTTCAACCGAAGCTATGTTCACTTTTTCGTCGGGCGAATGCGGGTAACGGATGGTAGGTCCGAAGGAGATCATATCCCAGTTGGGATAAACCGCGCCAAGCAATCCGCATTCGAGTCCGGCATGTATGGCTTTGATTTCCGGTACTTTCCCGAAGCGGGTGTTGTAAACATCCTGCATGGCTTTCAGGATCGCGGAATCCGGATTTGGTTTCCATCCGGGATATTCGCCGTCGAACTCAACCTTTGCACCTGCCAGTTCAAAAATGCTGCCCATCATGTGCGTGAGGTCTGTTTTGGCTGAATTTACGGAACTGCGGAGCAGACAAGTCACTTTCACGGTTTCTCCGTCAGTTTTTACAATTGACAGGTTGGTTGATGTTTCCACCAGTCCTTCCATGGTATCGCTCATCCTGATCACACCGTTGGGGCATCCGTAGACAGCCCGCAGCATGCGGTTCTGCGTATCAGCATCCATCAGGTAATCAGGCATGGCTGTTGATGCGGCTGTAATCTGAAGGCCGGGTTCGGTTACCGAAAGTTCTGCCTTGATGGTTTCAGCAAAGCTGAGCATGCACTTTTCGAACTTTTCTTTTTCGTTTGCAGGAATGGTAACTGTGGCGTGCCCTTCGCGCGGGATGGCATTGCGCATATTGCCGGCTTCGAGCGACGAGAGCCTCAGCCCGTGTTTTTGAATACCATGCCACAGCAGCCGGGTGATGATTTTGCAGGAATTACCACGGCCAAGGGGAATGTCAAGTCCCGAATGCCCTCCTTTTAAACCACTTACGTTGATTTTGTATGCAATGGTACCTTGTTCGGTGGAGACCTTTTTAAACGGGAATTCAAAATTTCCGTTGATTCCGCCGGCGCAGCCAATGTAAAGTTCGCCTTCGTCTTCCGAATCGAGGTTCAGCAGAATGTCGCCTTTAAGCACATCGGGCTGAAGGTTGAAGGCTCCGGTCATGCCGCTTTCCTCGTCAATGGTAAAGAGGGCTTCAATGGGGCCGTGAACGAGTTCTTTTGATTCGAGTACAGCCATGATGGCGGCTACGCCCATCCCGTTGTCGGCTCCGAGCGTAGTGCCGTTGGCTTTTACCCATTCTCCGTCAATCTGTGGTTCAATTGGATCTTTCTCAAAGTCATGCGTTTTGTCGCTGTTCTTCTGTGGAACCATATCAAGGTGCGCCTGCAGCACAATGCCTTTGCGATTTTCCATACCGGGGGTGGCCGGTTTGCGGATCATCACATTTCCGACTTCATCTACCCAGGTTTCCAACCCGGCTGACAAACCGAAATTTTTCATGAATTCGATGATGCGCTCTTCTTTCTTGGAAGGACGCGGAATCTGGGTAAGGCTGAAGAAATTTTTCCATACAGCCTTAGGCTCAAGATGCTGAATCGGGTTATTCATAATGGTGTTTTATTAAAAGATTATTGATTTGATTTCGATGAAAGCGGTCAGCTAAAATACTGCTTTTGGCTGATAAAACGCAGGAAGAACGGCCTGGATATGCAATTTATTGCAGACTTTATTGCTCAGAACCACAGGTGAACTACCGACTTGGTTTCGAAGAACTCCTCGGTGAAGTACCGGTTCAGATGATATATCTGATATTTAGCGGCCGATTGTTTCAGTTCTTCAGTCAGGTTGCCCCCTTTAAGATAGAATATTCCATTGTGCAGGGGATTGATGTTTCTTTTGTAAATGTTTTTTCTTATCCATGACGTAAATTCAGGCAGTGATGTCACGGCGCGGCTTATGACAAAGTCATACTTTTCGGTGATCTGTTCCGCACGGCACTGTTCGCTGGTGACATTTTGCAGGCCAAGCGTGGTGGCCACGGCATCCACAACTTTTATTTTCTTACCGATTGAGTCAATCAGGTGAAAATGTACTTCGGGGAACATCACCGCCAGTGGAATTCCCGGAAATCCTCCTCCCGTGCCTACATCAAGCACCGAGGTGCCTGGCGCAAAACGCATCGCACGGGCAATCCCCAGTGAATGCAGAATATGATGCTCATAAAGATGATCAATGTCTTTACGCGAAATCACATTGATTGCTGAATTCCACTCTTTGTATAGCGGTTGCATGGCTTCGTAGCAACTGATTTGCCATGGGGTCAGATCCGGGAAATATTTCAGGATAAGTTCCATTTTCTAATGAGTGTAAGGAAGGCAGACTTTCACGGTAGTGCCCTTGTTTTCGGTGGAATCTATCGTAATCGAACCTCCGTGCAGTGTGGCGATTTTTTGTATCAGTGACAATCCGATTCCGTGCCCGGGATGATTTATCGCGTTCTTCGCCCTGTAAAACGGTTCAAATATCCTTTGCTGTTCATCGGAACTGATACCGATTCCCTGGTCCTGAACAGTAATCACCGCACAATCAGGATTGTAATCAAGCATTGCCTTAACCGGTTTTCCGGATGAGAATTTACAGGCATTGTCAATCAGGTTGGTGAAAATCAGTTTCAGCAGGTTCTCGTTACCATTGACTGTCGGTTCTATTTCTTCATCTGTATTGTCATTGATAAGAATCTCAATGTGGTATTCGGGGTGCAACAGTTCGACTTCACTCTGGGTTTCCAGAAGAAGTTCATCCAGCCTCACAGGCATTCTTTTTAAGGCATGTACGTCCTGCTCGGCGCGGGCAATTTCGAGCAGATTGTTTGAAAGGCTGCTGAGGCTGCGGGCATCGTCGAGCAGCGAAAGCAATACTTCCCTGTATTCGTCAGGATTCCTGGATTTCATCAGTGCCACTTCTATCTGGCTTGTTATCGATGCAAGCGGCGTTCGCAGTTCGTGCGATGCGTTTGAAACAAAGCTTTTCTGGATCTGAAATGCTTTTTCGATACGGACCAGCATTTCGTTGAATGTAATGGCCAGCCGCGCGATTTCATCCGATCCGTTGCCTTCATCAACCCGTTGTTCCAGGTTTGAAGCAGTGATGGAGGAAACCTGACTGATTACATCGGAGATCGGTCTGAGCGCCTGCCGCGAGAAAAACAGCCCCGTAATAATTGTCAAACCTATGGAAGCCAGCAGGCCAATAAGCAGCACCAACAGGAGGTTGTTCAGCTTTATGATCCCATATCGGTCGGTGGCAGACGCAAATACCACAAAGCGCCTTAATCCGTTGGTGTAAAGCAGCCCGATGGCCTCGCGCTCTCCCTGGCTGAACCTGAACTCTTCGCTGGTCCTGGCTTTTGCGAGCAGTTCCTCGGTAACCTCGAGCCCCTCTGTTTTTCCTGAAACGTAGATCTTCGACCGTTTGAAGTAATCGAATACAATCACCTCCACATCCTCCAATGTGCTGTAATTGGTACTGTCGATAATCCGCATCAGGTCATTGTTGATCTCTTCAACATCTATCAGCAGCTTTGCTGTATTGATGGCTTTTTCGCGCAGCCTTTCGGTGAATTCCTGCTTGCGGTAATTGGCCGACAAGGCGTAGATCAATACAGTAAATGCGATTAATATGCTGCCAACAAGCAGGGCAAACTGCAGACTTAATCTGGTCCTTATCTGCATATGTTTACATCTCCTTTAAAATGTAGCCCATGCCAATATGGGTATGGATCAGCTTTACGGGAAAGTTCTTGTCTATTTTTTTTCGCAGGAAATTTACATAGACCTCAATAACATTGGTGCCTGTATCAAAATTGATATTCCATATTTTCTCGGCGATATCGGCTTTTGAAACAACCCTGCCCTTGTTGCGCACAAGGTACTCGAGCAGTGCAAATTCCTTTGCAGTAAGGTCGATTGGTGTGTCGCCGCGGCGGACAGATTTGCTGTCCAGGTCAATGACCAGATCAGCAACCCTGAGTAACTGTTCGCTTCTTGTCTCTGCAAGCGATCGCTTCAAGAGGGCTTTGATTCTGGCAAGCAATTCCCTGAATTCAAATGGTTTAACAATGTAATCATCTGCCCCTTTGTCAAATCCGAGCAGCTTATCTTCGGTACTGCCCAGCGCGGTAAGCATAATTACCGGAACCGACGGGTTTTTAGCCCTGATCATTGCACACAGCTCGTAACCATTAATCTGGGGAAGATTCACATCAAGAATGATCAGGTCGTATTCCTTTGCATCAGTCAGCCGTTTGCCGATAAAGCCGTCGTAAGCTACCTCGGTTTTAAATCCGCTTTCTTCAAGGCCGCTGCTGATCGAATCAGCCATTTTTACATGATCTTCAACGATCAGTATGGTGGGTTCCTGCATCGCTATTTCACTTGTAGGGAAGAGTGTATTTTCATTGCACTAAATTAAACATTTTGACGATTGGGAGGTAAGATATTCTTTCAAATCGGGCGCTTTGCCAAAAATCGTATACTTTTGACCGGGTTGCTGATATGCAACAGGCGCTAAAGGATTCGGGCAGCCGGATTTTTGTTCAGGCGCTTTTCCCGATTTGTACCTTTCGCTTTTGCAGGTTGCTTATCTTTGCCTGAAATTTTCAGGTCATGCGGATCAGCGTTGTTGCAGTTATAATTTTACTTTTCTGGCAGTTTCCTTTATCATTGATATCACAACCGGCTGCCCGGAATCAGGCCTACACGGGTTATATTGAGAAATACCGCGATATTGCTATTAAAAAGATGCACGAATATAAGATCCCGGCCAGCATCACACTCGCCCAGGGCCTGCTTGAATCGGGCATTGGCAACTCTGAACTTGCGGTTAATGCAAACAACCACTTTGGTATTAAATGCCACAAGGAATGGACCGGTATGACCTACACCATGGATGATGATGCCAAAGATGAATGTTTCCGCAAATACGCCTCGGCTGAAGAATCCTTTAATGACCATTCACTTTTTCTGACTTCAAGGCCCCGCTATGCCGGGCTGTTCAGTCTGGATATCAGGGATTACAAAGGATGGGCGCATGGACTCAAAAGTGCCGGATATGCCACCAACCCGCGTTATGCCGAGATCCTTATCCGGATTATTGAAGAGAATGAGCTTTATTTGTACGACAGTGCTCCGGCCGGCCCTTATATGGCTGATAAGGATAAGAAGGAGAAAATAGAAAACCAGCCTTCTTTACCCGCTCATTCTCCGGGCATTCAACTTAGCCCTTCAAAAGTGAAATTTGACGAAATTGCCGAAGGCAACCGGGCTGTTTACATCAACAACGGGGTGAAACTTACCTTTGCCCGTGCCGGCGATGACGTGCATACCATTGCAAAGGACTTCGGAATCCATAGTTTTCAGTTGCTCAGGTACAACGAACTTGGGAAACATGAGATCATTCAGGATGGGCAGGCTGTTTACATCACTCCTAAAAAACGCAAAGTATCCGGCCAGAAACATATTATGGCCGCCGGCGAAAACATGCGCGATATTTCTCAGTTTTATGGCATCAGACTGCAGTCGCTCTATAAGCTGAACGGAATGTCGGCAGGTCATGAACCGGAAGCCGGGACTGTGCTGAAATTATCCAAATGATGTTATCAGCGTTTCAGGTCCTTGCATTTATTCTGGAATGGCGAATGTAAAGAGCTGTTGTTTAGGTAGTTGTAATTAACCGTTAATTCCTGCCCCGACAGCATTGAAAAAAAATGAAAAAAAAATTCGAAAATGGGAATTACTTTTTTGCCTTTTCAGGATAAATAATCAACAACTGGCTTTTTTAGATCGGTTTTGTCCGGATCCTGGCATGTCCCGACAGATACAAACCCCTGATCAAAGAAACAGCGGTGTTGTGGTTAATAAAAATTTGGTTAATAAATTGGTTAAAAAGCGCCGCGTCAGCGGCGTTTTTTATTGTAAGGGAGTCAGGATCAGTTTTCCTTTTCTGGTGGTAACAAGTACTTCCTTCTGTCTGCCTCCCGGATTAAAAATAACCGGATCAATTTCACTGCTGAGTTTTTCATATCCTTTTGCGGATCCCTGACTGCGCAACACGATTACCTGGTCGGTTTTTTCGTCCCGGACAGCAAGCCACCGTTCACCTGCAACAGATTCATAAAGAAACGGTTTTCCCAGCTGACCGCCATTGGTTTCTTTCATGACAATAGTATTTTTCATCCTTGAGAAGATGCTTATCCGGCCGTTACCTGCAAATATGAAGTCATGAGAGCCGTCACCGTCGAAGTCGGTGTACTCAAACCATGGGTGTTTTCCGAAATCACCGAAACTGCTGTATGAGATAATCCCTTTTTCAGTGATGTAGGCAAGCCGGCCATCATCGGATGCGGTGAGAAAGAGCCCCTTGCTGTTGGTTTTGTTTTCGAAAAGTTCAGCCCGCTTTGATTTTCTGAAATCTGCCGGAACGCTGATTCTTTCCTTTCCTCTGCGATCGGTGATCAGCAGCCGCCCTTCTTTGGTGCTAAAGACCAGATAATCCCTGCCGCCGGTTCTGAAAAATTCTGTTTTCCCTGCAAGGTTGCCAAACCGTGGTTTCTGCCAATCGGGCAGGGGCTCTCCCCTCAGGGTGATGTTGTGAATAAAGTTGTCATGACCCCCGTAAAGAACCCTGTAATCACGCTTCCGGTCATAATCGAACAGGGCAACGGCGCTTGATGCCTTGCCGGGCAAAGCCACCGGAGATCCCTTGACCTCTTTTCCTTTCCTGTCCAGAATATGCAGGTGACTCTCCGTAAATACCAGAAGATGCGTCTGCCCGTTTTTCCGGTAATCCGCCTGATAAATATCCCCGCTGACATTTCCCCTGCATTGGAATGACCATTTGTAATCTCCCTCAGCATTATAAACATCAAGCGTATTTTTTGCGGTGAACATGGCAATCAGTTTCTCTCCCGGCTTTTCTCCGGCAATGATAACCGGCGCCGCAATAAAATCAGCTGCTTTCCCGGGCTTCCTGGTTACAGCAGGGATTTCCGCTTTTTCCTGATTTCCGGATTTTGATATTTCTGGCTCCTCCGGCCCGGATTCGGCTTTTTCGGCAGATGCAATTCCGGCAATATGTCTGGTACGGGTTAAATCTTCTTTGAAATGAATGCTTCCCTGGGCATAAAGTATGGGAGATCCGGCATTGAAATTCATTACCAGCTGGTCACAGCCGGATAAATATGATGTCCAGAGGGCTGCAGGATTGGCTCCGCCTTTTTTTTGCTCATTGCTGAAAGATTTGGCAAGCAGGTCGGGCTTCAGGTAGAGTAAAATATTGGCTTTTTCGCTCAATTCATTCGCGAGGGGGACAAAATTGGATTTTTGAACTTCTCCGGCTAAAGTTTCCTTTTCCCTGGCATAGGTGTTGAGGAAATCGCGGGAGTGGGATAATGCGACAACATCCTGACCTATATAACAATACAACGGGTCTTTAAGATCGAACCAGGGCCCCCATAACTTTGAGGGCAATCCATAAGCCATCAGTTTTCCGGTCTTTCCTCCTGTAGCCTGCAGGAAAGGCCGGAGAGCCATTTCCGCGCTGTCGCGGTTCCGGCTGCTGATCAGCAGCATGGCTGATGTATGATTGTTTTGCAGGTTGGGTGTTCTGCTGACATAACTGATGCTGCTACCCATCCAGGACCATAAGTGCTCATTCAGCCTGAAAACCTCCCTGACGGGAATAGCATTGATGGTATCGTAACCGGTTACATGCAGGGTGTCGCCGGAGATAAACTGTTGCGTATAGGCGGCGGGATCGCTCATCAGCAATGTGAAACCGGCAACCGCTGATGACGGAAAATTGTTGAAATCAACGGGTCCGGCAGGGGTTTGCCTGCTCAGGAGAGAGGCTTCATCACCGTTCCAGGTGAATCCGCTCAGTTGCACTTTTTCCTTTCGGATTGAAAGGTCAAGTGCACTCCATCCGTTAAAAGGGGAGTTTTTAATCAGGAAAGGATTTTTATCCAATCCTGTCAGATGGCTGAACAACAGGTTATTGCGGAAAAACAAGACCCCGTCGACCCTTTTACCGGCAGTTCCGGTCAGTTTTGCCAATACCGGATCTTTTGCAGCCGGATCGGGGTTATGGATAGCCTCCATGGATTGTTCAAGCAGGCTTCTGTCAGGGCTGATCACAAAAAGGCCACGGTAGCTGAAATACCAGGTTTCGCCTGAATCCCCGCTGATGCGGTTAAGTCCGGCAGGCCGGTGATTGACCGATGATATGACATATCCTGACTTTTCTGCTATATTGTTCAAATGATGCTTCAGGGTTCCGCTCCTGATCTTGCCTATTTTTACTGCAACCAGAAATGATGGCCTGCCCAGCGAATCGGGTGAGAAACTGACCAAAAATTCATTTTCTTCGATCAGCTTACGCAGGAAATCGTCTTGCTTACTGGCAGAATCCACCCAGGCAGACAAGTTATGAAAACCCTTAGGGGTCTCCGTATTTTCAAGGATCTCAATCAATCCGGAAGACCTTGTTTTTTCGATGAAGTCTGCAATGGATCCCGATTTTACGAAAACCACTGCATTTTCCGGAACGGCACTGAATACCGGAGCAACCGGCTGTTTAAGAAACAGGTAATAAGCGCGGAGTCCTGTGCCGGCAGCGATCAGTCCGGCCAAAAGCACAACCGAAAGCAGAATGATCCGGATTTTTTTCATATCATTTTGCTATGAGTATTCAAATTTAGCGTGCTTTCGCTGGTTTTTAAAGGATATTCGGCTGAACTAATCAACAATGGGTTGTTGATAACAGGTTACAGGTCTTTGTTAAGCAATGTTTTTACCGCTATTTGCCGGATTTTGCAAAATATTGCGTAGGTTTGAACTGTAATCGCTGAAGTATGCATCATCAATTTAACAAAATAATTAGACTGAAATTCCTATCTCTCTGTTTGTCAATATTTATCCCGCTGCTGTCAGCAGCCCAGGATCATTATTATGCCGATGAAGAAACATGTAAATCGCGCAGCGGACTGGAATATGGCGGTATAGCCGGATTTTACATTCCCGGAAATAAAACCGCGGATTTCTATTCAGGGAAACCGGGAAATGAAAACAATGCAAATTATGTTTTCAGGAATAAATACTGGTATGATGAGATTTATTACATGCTGAATGCCAACGATACGGTATTTATCCGCGAGTATCCTGAGAATATGCGGTATAATCCGGCATTTAGTTTCGGCCTTTTCGCGAAGTATGACCTCAATTGTCATACGGGGATTTACCTTCAATTCTCCTATGCCAAACTGAGGGCGCGCGATATGATCTCCGTTGAGGTTGATCCTCCGATTGATTATCTGGCCGAGCCGGATATCCGGCTTTACAGTATCTACGGTACGGAAGAACGCAATCTTGTGGACCTGGGATTTACACATGCATTCGGAAATTCGAGGGTAGCCCGCTTTACCCTCGGCGGAGGCATTAATATGAACAACACCCTTGTTGAAGAATCGGCGTTGCGCATCGAAGAAAAGGTGTATAATCTTGTGAATGTATATGGAACGAGGCCTTACGTGCCCGGAGGTACCCAGCAGGCTTACGAAATCAGGCAGGGCGGTATCGGATTCGGCGTTTTCGGAACCATCGGTGCACGATTTGAATTCAGTCAGGCCATTGCCATCGAACCGGGATTAACCGTCTACTACAAACAGATCAATCTGGAGTCGGCCAGAGGATTTTATCCGCAGTATAATTTTTTTGTGAAGATCTGTTTCCGCGATCTCCTGACTTTTTCGGAATAAATGTGTCCTGCAGGACAGTTGCTGAGCGATTGCAGCCAGGTCCATGCTAAAGACCAAGTTTAAGTTGCCCTTTCATTCTGAAACTGACCCTGTGCCAGGGTGTTAAGCCTGATGCGGCGATGGCTTTTCTGTGAGCTTCTGTGGGATAGCCTTTGTTCTGGTTCCAGCCGTATTCAGGATATGCTTTGTGTAAATCCAGCATAAAGTTGTCCCTGTGGGTTTTTGCCAGAATAGATGCAGCGGCAATGGACATATAGATGCTGTCACCTTTTATGATGCATTGGTGCGGAATTTCAGGATAGGGAATAAACCTGTTTCCGTCGATCAGCAAAAGAGAGGGGACAGTTGATAAGCCTGCAATGGCTTTATGCATGGCCAGAAAAGACGCTTTCAGGATGTTAATTTTGTCAATTTCTCCGGGAGAAACCGAGGCAACCTGCCAGGCAAGCGCATCCGATTCAATTTGTTTTCGAAGGGCTTCCCGTTGCCTGGCCGTCAGTTGCTTTGAGTCATTAAGTCCGGTATTCCTGTAATTTTCGGGCAGAATCACCGCTGCCGCAAATACCGGGCCGGCCAGACATCCCCTTCCTGCTTCATCGCATCCGGCTTCAATTGTATAGGTTTCAGAAAATCGGCTTTTCAGCATATCAGAATCCGAGTCTGAGCAATATTACCACTAACAGAAAGATGCCCAGGATTATGTCATATGGCCATGATCTGCGGCCTTTTGTAACCAGATAACCATACATTAGCGCCAATGGTAAAAAGCAAAAAGGTAAAAACAGCAAGGCAGCTTTTCCGCTTAATATCATCACTGCCAGTGCAACCCATAAAAACTGGGCATTAATCCACATCTTTTTCCGGATGCTGATGATTTTTTCTCCCGCATCACTCAGAAATACCGGCAGCGAAATGATGAGCATCGCCCCGAGCAGGAAAAGCACTCCTGTTTCAAGTACGCCCGGTTTACTCCAGGTTATGTTAAATCTATTGAAGTAAGTTTGGTATTCACTTAAGGCAATGTTCAGGCGATCGTTCCAAAAAAACCAGAAAGTCAGGTAAATATAGGGGACTGTCAATCCTGTCAACGAGATGACCCATTCGCGCCATGAACTGATCCGCAAGGTGAAGAATGCCATCCAGATAAAAAAGGCAAATAATATTGCCAAAGGATAAATCATGGATGCCATTGCCACGCAGATTGAAGCATTCAGCACCAGTGTGTATGGGTATGGTTCCGCATAAAGTTTCATGGTGCTGTGCAGGCTGATAAGCAAAAGGAGCAGTGCGGTAAGCGGAGCGATCATAGTGTCTGCCTGCCCGGTAAAAAGGAAAAATAAAGCAGCGATCAAGGTTATGAAGAGTGATTGACGTGGAGCCAGGTCGTGGTGGTTAAGGATCATGTTGAACCCTGCCGCATTCATCAGAATGAGTATCAGCGATATAATCCGGACGGCC
>CAZDBX010000029.1:0-13926 GCA_964503805.1 uncultured Lentimicrobium sp.
TGTCAAAGAACAATACGATTTATTCAACGCTTGAAAAATTAACGCATCAGTACTATTTTGAAAAGATTAATTCAATGGCCAGGTAGTTTATCAGCTCCGTAAAAGTTACGAACTCTGGTGCCTCCAATTCCGGAGCAGTATAAAAATCACAGATAAGGCACAAACATAATTTCCTGTTTAGCAATTATTTATTGATCTGAATACTTGCTTAAAACCGGTAAATTGCTTACATTTGTGTTTCACCAATAAACTGGCTCAACACTTCAGGTAACCCGAATCTACGGGCATCAGTCCAGATCAGGAAGCACAATAACCCGGTTGGTGTCACCCACAGCGGTAAAGGGCCGGATATTCCGGTCACTCTTGCATTTCAACATAAGGATCCATGAAAAAATCAGTATTGCTGTTTCACTTGCTCCTGCAGGTGTGTTTTTCCTGCTTTTCGCAAAGCTGGGTTAAACAGGAATCAAATACTACTTCTGATTTATACAGTTTATACTTCATTAATGCTGATACCGGATTTGCCTCAGGTTCAAACGGAACAATTATCAAGACGACTGATGGCGGATCTAACTGGTTATCTGTAAATTCAAACACTTCCGAAAGGATTGGCTCAATTCATTTTACAAATATTCTGACAGGATTTGCAATTTGCGGGAGCGGACTATTAAAAACCACCGATGCCGGAGAAAACTGGTTTATTCAGGATACCGCTTCCTGGTTAACAGGAATAAGTTTTATTAACCAGGATACCGGCTTTGCCTGCGGGAGCGGTTTTATATTAAAAACTGCTGACGGAGGCAATACCTGGGTCAGACAACAGAGTATCGGCGGGACAATTATCAGCTTTTTTGCAGCAAACGCCGATATTTTCTATATTGGCGCCGACTATTCCTACATACTTAAAACCATAAATGGCGGGGCCGACTGGGATGTAATATACGGTCCCGGATTTCCCGTATATTATAATGACTTATATTTTATGGACCGGGATACCGGCTTTGCGGCAGGCGGAGGCTGGGCGCAGGGATCGGAGGCAGGTATTATTATGAAAACAACCAATGGAGGAATGTCGTGGGGTGGATTTTCATTCGATAAAACTGTCCGGTCCGTTCACTTTGTAAATAGCACAAGCGGTTATGCGGCGGGTAATTATGGAACAATATTTAAAACCACTGACACAGGGAATAACTGGTCACAATTGAATTCCGGCGTTACCGAAAATCTGGCACATATCTGGTTTACAGATGCATCAACCGGTTACGCCGTCGGTGAAAACGGAGTCATCCTGAAAACCACAAACGGCGGACTGGGCGATATTGCGGCAAACAATGATGAAACAAAATTCAACATTTTCCCTAATCCATTTATTAATCATATCACAATTAAAGCGTTGCAGTTTACCGGCAATGCGGAAATCAGTATTTATACCATCTATGGAACATTGATTTATAAACAATCATTGCAAGAAACGGCAACTCAACTTGATTTATCATTCATGAAACCAGGAATTTATTTTGCTGCATTTACATGCGGGCAAAGCACCGGAATTATTAAGATGATAAAGAAGTAATGCCAGTCACCGGCCACCGGAACTAAAACTGCAATTATTGTTTCATAACCATACCTTATAAAAATGCTCCGTTGGTCAGCCGGCACTGCCTGAATTATTAAAATGTCTTACAATTTCTATATAATCCCGGTGTTTCTGATGTTCAAACACCCCAGGCCCTATCATCTTGTCTCCATATTCCATCCGTTTCTGCTTATACTTTATTACAGTATCAACAATAATGAAATCTCAAAAGCGATAGAAATGCAAACACTTAAATATTAGTATTTTAAATACCAATTATCTTGCTTTTCTGCCTGAAATTGATTATATTTGTTTTTTATGGTTTTCGCACCATTTATACACCCTAAAACCGGAACTATGCAGAAGTACAGGTTATGGGTTATAATGTTATGCTGGATGCTGGGCATCACTGCTTCAGCCCAGACTTTTGTTGAGGCCGGCGAAGTAAACGGCAACTGGACCAAGCATGGTTCACCCTATATCATCAACGGCACCATCACCATCCCTTCAGGCAGCGAACTTGTTATTGAACCCGGGGTTATGATCAGTTTTGCCGGGCATTATAAATTTGAAATCCTGGGGAAGCTAATTGCCACAGGGAATGTAACAGACAGCATCATATTCACAGCGGCTGATCCGAAACAAGGCTGGCACGGTTTACGGTTTCTGAACACCGTGACGGCAGAGCAGGACACCTCACGCCTGCAATTCTGCCGGATTGAGTTTGGCCGGGTGTCTGGCGATTGTCCGGATAATCGTGGGGGCGCTGTTTATGCCGAGCTGGCAAGGTTGAATATCAGGAATTGTCTGATCCGCTACAACAGGGCTGTCTCCGGTGCAGCCGACTGGGGTGGCGGGGCCATATATCTGGAGAAGACAAATGCCGTGATTGTTGACAACCTGATTACGATGAACTATTCAGGCCATGACGGCGGCGGCGTCTATTGTTCTTTTTGCAATCCTAAGATTATCCGGAATACCATAACCAGCAATCAGGCGGCCTACCGGGGCGGCGGGATAGCTGTTTTCTCCTTCTCCTCCCCTGTTATCCAGAACAACATCATTAATAAAAACACGGCTGCCGATCATGGCGGCGGGATCAATATATCGGGGGGCAATCCGCTGGTTCAGCACAATTACATCGAAGAAAACCAGGCCGGTGCCGGCGGAGGCGGCATCAGTTGCTACCTCAGCAATGCGCGGATCATTAACAATCAGATTGTTTCTAACACAGCCGGCAGCGGAGGCGCTTTAGACTTCAGGGGTAGTAGTCCTTCAGTTTTCGCCAACACCATCTGCAACAACCAGGCTACCGGTAACGGGGGCGGAATCAGCAACTCGTTTGAGATGGTCGGGGTGCCGGTTTACAGTAACCCTGTCCTGACCTCAAACATTATCTTTTACAATACCGGCGGGCAGGGCAGCCAGCTATGGTCAGCCCCGGGATGCGAACCATTTGTCAGCTATTGTGCCATAGAGGACATGAACGGCGAAGGAATCTCAGGGGGCATGAATGACTCCGGGGCCAATACCGGTCAGTCGCCCCTGTTCATCAGCCTGGGAGAGAATCCCTGGGCGCTCAGCAGCAATTCGCCCTGTGTTGATGCCGGGCCGGCAGAACTGAGCGGTACATTCTGGCCTGACTGTGACCTGGGCGGATGTTTACGCGTTTGGGACGGAAACGGCGACCAGCTTGCCGTGATTGACATTGGGGCCTGGGAATTCGGATCGCAGCCATTGGGTACCGAAGAGGCGAATCCTGTTAAAAAAGGCGTATTTTCATGTATTCCCTGTCCCAATCCGGCCGGAGAATCAGTATGCTTGCTGATTAACACTCCCCAACCGGGAGAAATAATTATTATGATCACCCTTACAGATGGAAGGGTTTTTCTAAGAACCTCTGCATACGTATCGGAAGAGGATCACCGTCAAATCATCTCTCTGAGCAGACTCCCTACCGGGGTTTACATCTATGAAGTTTACTACATGGGGCATAAGCTTAGTGGTCGTTTAGTACACCTTTAGGATCCATACTCAAAGAGTACTCCCCCGGAAACACTGCATAACGCCGTGTTCTCCGGGGGAGTTTTTTTACTTCAGGAAATTAAACGCCTGACGCTGCTTTCCGGGGCTTACTTTGTGAAGAAGCTTAGGATAAACAATACTGCAAGCACATACATCACCGGGGTGACTTCGCGGTATTTTCCGGTCAGCAGTTTCAGCAGCACATACGAAAGCATACCAAACACAATACCTTCGGCAATTGAATAGCTCAGTGGCATCATGATAATGGTAAAGAAGGCCGGAATCGCTTCGGTGAAATCATTGAGATTGATTTTAAGAATGGGAGACATCATGAACAATCCCACCAGGAAAAGTACAGGAGCGGTTGCGGCAGCCGGGATCATAAGGAATAGCGGAGCAAAGAAGAGCGCGAGGAGGAACAAGCCTGCCACCGATAATGAAGTAAGGCCGGTACGACCCCCTTCAGCCACGCCCGAAGCGCTTTCAACATAGGTAGTTACCGTACTGGTTCCCAGCATGGCTCCGAAAGTCGTTCCGAAAGCATCGGCAAAGAGTGCCTGCTTGGCGTTGGGGACCTTCCCTTCTTTCGAAAGCATTCCGGCCTTATCGCTAACGCCGACGAGTGTTCCAACCGTATCAAACATATCCACAAACAAAAAGGTAAACACCACTACCAGCATATCTGCAGTAAAAATCTCATGAAATTCAAGTTTCATGAAGATGGGAGACAAAGATGGCGGCAAGGATACCAGATGTCCTTTTGGTATCTGGGTGACCCCCAATGGCAATCCTATAATGGTGGCTGCAAAAATCCCGATCAGCAGGGCGCCCTTTACATTTTTTGCGAGCAGCACCCCGGTAATGATAATTCCTGACAGTGCGACAATCACGGCCGGTGATTTGACCGATCCAAGCCCCAGCAATACAGCATCGTTGTTGACAATGATCCCGGCATTCTGCAGACCGATAAAGGCAATAAAGAGTCCGATACCCGCTGAAACGGCGTGCTTCATATTCATAGGTATGCTGTTGACGATCAGTTCCCGGATATTGAATGCGGTGAGCAGAATAAAAATAATCCCTTCGATAAATACCGCGGTCAGGGCAAACTGCCATGAATGTCCCATGCCCAGCACAACGGTGAAAGCGAAGAAAGCGTTCAGGCCCATACCGGGGGCAAGGGCAAACGGCAGTTTCGCATAGAGCGCCATAACGAGGGTTGCAGCCAGGGATGCCAGAGCCGTTGCCGTAAAGAGCGCATTTTTATCCATGCCGGTGGCACTCAGGATAGAAGGATTCACGGCCAGGATGTAGGCCATGGTCATAAAAGTGGTAAGACCCGCCAGCACTTCGGTGCGGATGGTGGTCTTATTCTCTGAGATTCTGAAGAATTTTTCTAACATAGCGATCCGGTTTCAGGAGTTAAAAGGTCCACTTCGCGGCAAGGGTCGGATTGACTTCAAAACCCTTGACACCTCCAAAGTTGCTGCTCAATTCAATCTCTGTGCCCAGAGAAATATTCGGGGTAAAATTATACCACAACTGGGGTTCTGATAAAAACATAAATTTGGTTTCATCCAATGATTCATTATCATTTAAAAACGCATTATCCTCTCTCCAGAAATCGGCAAAACCGCTGAAAGTCATTTTCTTGTTCAGGAAATGCATATACCATACACCGGTGAGCTGAAACGCCGCATCGTGCTTGTCGCGGATATATTTATACAACACCTGAAATGTAAATCCACGGGAAAAGTCACTTTTGTTCCATACATAATCCACACCACCCAGCCAGGCGCCGTTGATGGTATATGCACCATTAAAAAGATCACCGGGAAACTGACCAAATCCGCCGTTATATTCGGCATGAAATGCAAATGGGGTTTTTCCCAGATTGATAGCACGGGCAATTTCCCAGTAAGCCAGGCTGACTCCCTTCACATTATTGGCATTATAGTCCATATCCACAAAGAAAAAAGTTGAGCCCCATTTATCGGGCCTGAACATCTCAACTGTGGTGGTGGGATACTGACGATCCTTACCAAAATCGTAATGTAACTGCACATTCTGGGCAAATGCCCCGGTTACCGCAAAGACCAGCAGTAAGATCAGATTGTTTCTTTTCATGTGATAAATGGTGTTAGTTAAAAACGCAGGCAAAAATAAAGCATAGCATGAATTTTCAAAATTCCGTGCCATTGAGGGTAAGATATTCCGGAACCCCCGCCAATACTAAACATCGGCTGCTTTTAACTGTTAACAATGTCACAAATGTTCATAAAATGTTAAAAACAATATCTAAAACCCGGCACGGGAGGTGTACGGATGCCGGTTTGTTGCTTGTGCGCGTGGCTGCGGGCGCCATGATTCTGACGCACGGCATTCCGAAAATCCTGAACTATTCAGCGATCATTGCTTCCGGAAAATTTCCGGCCATATTTGGCAGCGTGGAATTGGGACTATCCCTGGCGATTATGGCCGAGGTGGCGATGTCGACATTACTGATCATTGGCTTGCTGAGCCGGCTGAGCGCCATCCCGCTGATCATCACCATGCTTGTGGCCGCTTTCTATGCTCATACCGGTGATCCGTTCAATGCCAGAGAGCCTGCTTTGCTTTATCTTACAATGTATCTGATGATTTTACTGGCAGGGCCCGGAAAATTCTCGGCAGACCATCTTATCCACAACAAATACCGGAATAGACATCCGGGTAACTGAGTCTTAAAGAAGTTTTAACTCATCCTGATAATCATGTCTCAGGTCTTCGTGCAGCAATGGCAGCAGTTTCCTGACCTTTTCGAGCTGACCCCCATAAAGGTTGACGATTGAAGTAACCTCAGGCAGCATCAGACCGGAGTTTTTCATGGTACGACAGAAAAACAGCCGCAATTCCACTTCAAACTGCTTTGAACCTGAAAAGCGGATGAATTTGTTGACGGTGCGGAGTATTTTGCGGATACTTTTTCTGATATAGAAACTGCTGGCAGGATTGATTTCACTGAACGCCAGGGTTATTTCGTACTTTACTGACCGCAGAAATTCAGCCTCATCGCCGGCTTCAAACAGCAGATAAGACAGCAGCTCTTTGTTTTCGTTTTTGTACCTGGCCAGGCGGAGGCAAATCTGCACCAGTTCCTTTTGTGGCAGGCAGCTCAATTCCTGCCTGATCAGGGTAACTGAGGCAGGTTTCATGACAATCTCCCTTTTTTGATCGGATCCAGCAGATAGTCCAGTCCGTTCAGTTTGATTTCATAAATCGTATGCAGCAACATACCGAGTTTACCTTCCGGAAAGCCTTTGCGCCCGAACCACTCCAGATAGGAAACCGGCAGATTGCAGAGCAGCGTGCCCTTGTATTTCCCGAATGGCATCGGCATGGTAACGAGTTGAACAAGTATCTGAGGGTCGGGATTCATAAAAATTTATTGTTGTCCGGAGAAATATTATAATTTGACCGGAATGCTTTACAGGTGTTAGTTTCAGAAGATTGTAACAGCATAAACTTACCTTTAAATATTTCGCCACTAAGCGATGCACTGAGCCTGCCGAAGTGGCACAAAGGCACCAGGTTGCACAAAACCTGTTTTTCTCATTTAGTGATACTTAGTGTCTTCGTGTCTTTGTGGCAAATTCTTTCTTCATTTTTACCGGACAATGGTGATAAAAGATATAAACTTCAGTTCTTTAATAAACCTAAAAAAAGGTACACGGGAAAGACCAGGGCTTTTCAGTTGAATTTCAGATGGCATCCAACGAAGCCGGACCAGGAATCATATTAAAACTCATTTTTCAAGTTTCAGGATCAGGGACTCAAGCGGCTCCACGGCAACTTTTACCTTACCTATCCCATCCGTGACAATCAGTTCATATTTTATTTCCTGATAGAGCTGATCTGTGAGCTGATATTTACCATCCCTCAATTGCCACTCCGTCAAAAGACCAGAAGGGATTAGCAGTTCATACTCATCAGCGACCCAGTCTTTGAAGTTAGCAAGTATCAGCAGGTGTTCATCTTCGGACCAGCGGGCAAAGGAATAACCCTTCTCATAATAGCCGGGGCTGTTGGCACGGTTATAGGAATGAAGTTCCTGATATTTACCCATCAACGCGGAACTGTTGATGGTAAAGTTAAGCAGGCGTTTGTAAAAATCGCGCAGCGCGGATTCTTCTGCGGACAGTAAACCGCCGTCGAACTTTCCGTTGTTCATCCAGCGCTGGTGGGCGGGAACGCCCCAATAATCAAAAATGGTCGTTCTGGTTTCGCTGCCGAATCCTGCATTTCCCTCACCGGACTCACCTACCTCCTGGCCAAAATAGATCATGGTGGGCGCCGTGCTGATGGTAGCGCTCAGGGTCATAGCCGGCTTACCTTTCAATGCGTTGCCGGCGAACGCCGGGCTGGGCAGCCGCTGTTCGTCATGGTTCTCAAGGAAATGAAGCATATGATGCTCAATATCTGCCAGACCAGCCTGTATACCGGCAATATGGTCGGCCGAACCGTGGCCCTGAATGATATTTTTTAACGTATCGTAAAGCTCCACCTTGTCGTAGAGATAATCCATCTTACCCAGGTGCAGGTAATCGCGATAGAGGGACGGATTGTAGACTTCTGCCAGGAGGAAGGCTTCGGGATTGGCATTTTTGATGGCTGAATTCATATAACTCCAGAATTCCACCGGCACCATTTCGGCCATATCAAAACGGAAGCCGTCCACTCCAAAACCGACCCAATAGAGCGCAATATCCCGGAACTTTTTCCAGCTGTCAGGAACATCTTTTCCTTGCCAGAAGTTATAATGATCGCTTACGGACTTTTGCCCGAAACCGGCCGGCAGGGTATCGAAATCTTTGGTGCCATCCGGCCTGATTCCATAGTTGATCTTCACTGTTTCGTACCAATCGTTGAAATCGGGCCGTGCCATCCGTGAACCGTTTCCGGTCCACTTTGCCGGAAATTCCTCAAACTTCCCGTCGGCCATCGGATGCGGCTCGCCTCCCAATGGTTTGTACCAGGCGGGAAATTCGGGAACCCTGAACGGTTGACCGGGGATATAATAAAAGTTATTGTTGCGTGCATATTCAACCGTTACATCATCTGATGCCCCGAAATCCTCCGTCCCGGGAGGGTTGGAGAGTGATTTATAATGCCTTGCCACATGGTTGGGCACAATGTCAATGATGGCCTTCAGGCCCTGGCGGTGTGTGCGTTCAAGCAAGGCCCTGAACTCATCAAGCCGTTTGGCCGGATCAACGGCCAGGTCCGGATTTACGTTGTAATAATCCTTAACGGCATAAGGGGAACCCGCCCGGCCTTTCACCACATCAGGGTCGTCATCCGAAATGCCGTAGGCCGTGTAATCGCGAATCACGGCATGGTGCGGTACACCGGTGTACCAGATATGGGTAACGCCCAGCGCCCTGATCTCTTCCAGGGCCTTATCAGTGAAGTCATTAAACTTCCCTACTCCGTTATCTTCAATTGTCCCCCAGGGAATGTTGGTAGTATTGGTATTCCCGAAAAGCCGGGTAAATACCTGGTAAACAACTATTTTCTTATCAGGTTGATTCATGGTTTCAGATTTTGTTTTGTCAGAAATTCCTTTACAGGACAACATTACTGCCGGAGCAAGTAACAGAAAAATCCAGCGAAACACTTTCATAGCGGCCGATTTGTGGTTGAATATTCAAAGATAATAAAGTTTCCCGGACGCTGATTTCTGTCAGGAAATTCAATGGCTATTTCCCGGACCCCGGATTGATGATACATCCAGAGAATAAACCTACTTCAAATGCAGGTAATATTTTACCCCGGCCATCATCCAGCAGCCCGGCTGAAGCACAGTAGCATGATCCATAACTTTGGCATTCAATATATTACTGAATTCTGCAAACACCTGAAACGCGCCAGGGTTCCAGAAAGCCTTTGCATTGGCCAGTAGTACAGGGTGATAAGGAGTTTCTTCAGCATATGCCCCGTCAAAAAATGGCTGATCAGCCATCATTCCGGTTAATACCGGTCATCCGGATCTGCCTGTAAAGCCAATAACAACAGGTAGTTATAGCCTCAACCGGTATTTAGCAGAAAAAGCCTACTTTTACCTGATAATTGACAACATCGATGAAAAAGGCATTCATACCGGTTTTCGCTATTTCACTGCTTCTGACAGGCATTGTCCGTGGCCAGGTTACTTTTCTGGTGACTTCACTTCCGGCAAATACGCCGGCGCAGGATATCCTTTATATTTCGGGGGATTTTACCGGGTGGAATCCCGGATCGCCCGCTTATACCATGCAGAAAAATACAGACGGCAACTGGTATATTACCCTCGCTGAGCAGGCGGAAGGGACAGAGATCAGGTTTAAATTTACCCGTGGCAGCTGGGCTACCGTTGAAAAAGGTCCGTCGGGGGAAGAGATTGCTGACCGGAGATTCACATTCGGGAATGGGCAAACCGTTGAGGTTACCATACACAACTGGGCCGACGGCGGCAGCGGGAACAATTCCACTGCAGCCTCCAATGTACACATAATGGATGAGGACTTCTTTATTCCCCAACTCAACCGGTCACGGAGGATATGGATATACCTGCCTCCTGATTACGACACCTCAGGCAAAGATTATCCGGTGCTGTATATGCATGACGGGCAGAACCTTTTTGATTCGAACACCTCATTTTCGGGTGAATGGCAGGTGGATGAAACGCTGAACGCTATAGCCGGGGATGGGATTGAGGTACCGGTAGTCGTTTGCATCGACAATGGCGGCATTTACCGCATTGCGGAATACACACCCTGGGCCAATCAGCAGTATGGGGGAGGAGATGGGGATGCGTATATCCGCTTTATTGTTGAAACGCTTAAACCTTATATTGACCAAAATTACCGCACGCTCCCCGGAAGGGAGCATACCGGCATCATGGGAAGCTCCCTGGGCGGACTGATTTCCCATTACGGGGCCCTGCGGTATCAGCAGACTTTCAGCAAAGCCGGCATATTTTCGCCTTCCTACTGGTTTTCCGACAGCGTATGGTCATTCACCCAGCACAGCCCGAAACAGGCAAACATGAAGTTTTACCAGTTATGCGGCACCCTCGAAGGTGAAAACACGGTGGCACACATGCTCAGAATGAGCGATTCCCTTGAAACTGCCGGCTTTTCGCAGGAAGAGATCTTCAATAAAGTTGTTGAAGGAGGGCAGCACAACGAAGCGCTCTGGCGCGACAATTTCAGGGAGGCCATGCTATGGCTTTTCGGTAACGGCCCGGCGTCAGTTCAGGAACAGGCAGCGGTCAGAAAACTGATCCTTTCTCCGAATCCTGCACAGGAATATTTCCGCATCCTTAATCAGGAATCGTTGAATGCCGACAGTCTGATTATTACGGATATCAACGGACAGGAGGCAAAAGAAATGCAGTTTAAAACCAAAGGGCATTATGATATCCGCAGCCTGAAACCGGGAACTTACCTTATCAGATTGCAGTCGGAAGGATATCTTTATGAAGGCAAGCTGATCAGGGGTAAATAATTCCTGACTCAATAAAATGGCCTTGCCGGCGTTAGCAATGCCGGTTAATCCTATCTTTGCAACTGCAATACCGCACGCTTCATGCGCAGATTCACGCTTATCCTGACCATTATTCTCTTAAGCATCCGGGGCCTCCTGGCCCAGGATGCCGCTGCCGACAAAGAAGATCAGCAATCACCGGACACGGCATCGGTTTTCTTTTTTCATGCGGATCAGCGCTGGCCGGGGGAATCAGCATTAAAACGTACAGCCGACACCCTGCTTACAGAATTTCAGTTTTACGATCCTGCCGAAGGGACAGATCTGTTGAATGCCGTAAATGGAAACATCGGCCTGGCCTACAAAACGTTAATTTTTAATCCCCGGAGAAGTTCCGGATTCAGGTTTTCTCCATATAATTTCGATGCGTATATGCTGAATAACGCGAACATCCGGTATTACCGGAGTTTTGCACCTTACTCCAACATTGCATATTCCTTTGGCAAAGGCAAAGAGCAATTATTCAGCGTTACCCACAGCCAGCACCTGGCCAGGGGACTGAGCTTCGGCGTTGACCTTCGTATCATTAATTCGGTCGGGCTTTATAACCGGCAAAAATCAGACAATTCTTCCGTAGCCATACAAGGGCAGTTTGTTTCGGATAACGAACGCTATGCCGTGCTTGCCAACTACCGGAACAACCGTTTTAAATGGCGTGAAAACGGAGGCATTGTTTATGATACCGTTTTTACCACCAACTATGAAGCCGACCGCAAGCGCATTGCCACATGGCTGGGCAATGCGGATAACCTTATAAAGGAAAGCGGGTTTCAGATAAATCAGTTTTATTACTTCGGACGTAACCCAAGGCTCATTGAAAATCCTGATGCAGCCAGCGACACGTTGCTTAACACAATTAAAGCAGATACCGGTTCACAAATCCGGACAGCACCGCCCGGCAAGCTGTTTTTCAATCCGGAGCGTACCAATTTTTTCCGGCACACCTTCACATACACCCGCAACGCCCTGCTTTATACCGATGCCAATCCGCGATCGGGTTTTTATCCTGAAATATATGCCGATTCTGTCAGCACCTTCGATTCGGTCTTTTTTCATGAGTTCACCAACGAGCTGATTTTCGAAGGTGGTGTGGGCAAAGCCAGGGGCAGCGGCAAGGCTGTATTGCTGAGAGCCGGAATTGAACACACCTTCAGCACCTATAAAAACGACACCATTATCCGGAGATTCAACCGCCTTACCCCTTTTGCCTATATTTCGGCCAATGCCTTCGGCATTGCAAAAGCCGAAGGTAAAATATGGTTCAGCAACGGAGCGCCTTTCAATGGTGACAAAGGGATTGCCGCCATGCTCACGCTGCCGGCTTTCGACAATTCCACATCCTGGGGAAATCTTTACGCGTCTCTGGCACTGGATGCCCTTCAGCCCGAATATCTCTATCAGTTTCACACCTCCAATCACTTCCGCTGGGAAAACAGTTTCGGGCAACAAACCATCCTTAGCGGTAAAGTGATGTACAAGCGGAAATATTTTCAGGCCGGATTTAACATCTACAACCTGGATGGTTGGGTCTATTTCAACGAAAACGCCCATCCGGCCAGGGCCGACGGCTCCATCACGGTTAGCCAGCTATACGGACTTGCCGATATCACCCTGGGCAGCATCGGATTACAGGCATTCGCCATCTGGCAGAATGCTTCAAAGTCCGACTTACTACGATTGCCCGACCTTGCCGGCAGGGTAACGGCCACATATTCGGTTGCCTTGTTCAAAAGAGCACTTTATCTGCAAACAGGGCTTTCGCTGATGTTTAACACGGCATTCTATGCCGATGCCTATATGCCTGCGCTGAGGTCTTACTACCTGCAGAACAGGGTGAAAACAGGGGACTATCCGTATATGGACGGATTTGTCAACCTCAGGGTAAAACGGGCACGCCTGTTCCTGGTATTGAAGCACATGAACAGCGGGCTATCGGGATATAACTATATTATGGTTCCCTCCTACCCCATGCCTGACCGCGGATTGCGTTTCGGGGTATCGTGGAACTTCTTTGACTAAACAAGTACATCCATTTCAAACAGATTCAGGATGAAAAATTTTTCAGTTATTCTGTTATCGCTGCTCTTTGCAGGGATCGGCACTCAGGCTCAGACAGTTCAGCATGAGGGATCATTTACCGGGACCGTGATCCGTCAGGTTTCCCTGAATTACCTGCTCTACCTGCCAGAGAGCTATGAAACGGATAAGGATAAAACCTGGCCCCTGCTGGTATTCCTGCATGGATCAGGTGAACGTGGCAATGATCCTGAGAAAATCAAGGTTCACGGACCTCCAAAGCTGATAGAAGCCGGGCTGCACTTTCCGTTTATGGTGCTTTCGCCCCAGTGCCCGGATAAACGTGACTGGGATGCAGAAACCATTTATGCACTGGTGAAAAGTATTGCCGGTCGCTACAGGGTTGATGAACGCAGGGTTTATGTGACAGGGCTGAGCATGGGCGGCTGGGCTACCTGGGATCTGGCGATGGCTTACCCTGATTATTTTGCCGCGATTGCCCCAGTGTGTGGAAGGATTGACCGCAACTATCCGCGCAGGGCTGATGAACTGAAGTTAATGCCTGTTTGGGCATTTCACGGCGCGGCTGATGATTTGGTGCCCGTTACTGATGCGGCAAAAATGATCAGACTCCTTCAGGATGCGGGGGGCAATGCAAGGATCACTATTTATCCCGGCGCCAACCACGACAGTTGGACGGAAACCTACGACAATCCGGAACTTTACGAATGGCTGCTGAAGCA
>CAZDBX010000029.1:14026-21215 GCA_964503805.1 uncultured Lentimicrobium sp.
CCGATGTGTCCGCCAAGCCCGAGAAAGTAGTCAAGTCCGGGAGCTCCCTTAATGGGCTTCTGCCATTCGTATAAGCCGGTCAGGGCAAATCCTCCCCAGCGGAAAGCTGCAATGCCCTCAATGGCATTCGAACTTCCTACAAAGTGTTTAACGGTGATTCCGTTGAAAAATCCAAGCCTGGCACCCAGACCGGTCCGGTAATTCTGTGCCTGTATTGATAAAGTGGCTGTTAATGTAAGCAACAAGGCAACAATAATGACTTTAGGTTTCATAGTCTGCATATTTAATTTGGCAAATGATATTTGTCTGACGGTTGAAATACTAAATTTCGTGCCATAATTAACGGATATTGATCGTGATATACCAAAAAGCAATCGAATCAGAATTCAGCATATTAGTAATATCATCCAGCGCATTCAGCAACTATGACTGTTATAATTTTGTTATACAAATCGTTACATTAATCCGGATTCAACTGAAAATAATTATTCTAAACTGCAAAAAAGCGTGTCCGGGATTAAACAATGTTTTATCTTGCACGCACCAATATTAGCAAGGAAGACACAACGCATATACTGAATCCCTATGTGTACATGAATCTGCTGTCTTCAGGCAACCATACAGTAAAGTATTATCTAACAATACAATATAACATTGGATTATAACATCTTACCTGAATGAACCCAATACATTTAACCACATTTTCCGGAAGCAGGATTTTATTGCCAATCCTGATCATAATAATGATACTGGCCGTTAACTCATGCGAATATCCGCTGACTGACGATGAAATTACACAGATTGACCCTCCGGCCGCCAGCCATCCATTACAAATTGACCTGGAAAATTCCGGTGACACCTTGTTTATCTTCAACATGCTCCGGCACAACTTCAGGCTGGCTCCGTTTCGATGAAAATCTGGAGATTACAGGAGCGGAAGAATTCAGTGAGAACCTGTCATTTGTCGCCCTGAATTTTTTTGGCGAGGCTGCGCTGTCAGGATATTATCAGCTAACTGACAAAATCAGCCTGGAAATGCTGGCCGGCTATGAATACAACATCCCCGGCCGTCTGAGATGGTCGGAAAACAAAAAAGCCTATATGCAGAACCAGGAAAAGGAGCCGGTAAGGGCTGACTGGTCGGGTATCAGATTCAAGCTTGGGGCAGCGTATCAGTTATCAGGAAAATGAGTTTCAGCAATACACAACTTATAACGAGCAACAAAAAAACCGGAGCGAAGAACTCCGGTTTTTATTTTATTGCTGTTGAAAATATCAGGCATCAATTTTCGCATATTTTGCATTTTTTTCGATAAACTCACGGCGCGGAGGCACTTCATCGCCCATAAGCATGGAGAAAATACGGTCGGCTTCGGTACCGTTATCGATGGTAACCTGGCGCAGGGTCCGGAATTCAGGGTTCATGGTAGTCAGCCATAGTTGCTCTGCGTTCATTTCTCCCAAACCTTTATAGCGCTGAATGTGCACATTGCTCTCCTTGCCGGTGCCTGTCAACTCTGCTACCGTAGCCACCCGCTCTTCCTCCGACCAGCAATAGCGTTCATTATTGCCTTTACGGATCAGATACAGCGGTGGTGTGGCAATGTAGACATAGCCGTTTTCGATCAGTTCGCGCATATACCTGAAGAAGAAAGTGAGGATCAATGTGGCGATGTGACTTCCGTCCACGTCGGCATCGGTCATGATCACCACCTTGTGATAACGCAATTTTGAAAGGTTGAGTGCCTTGCTGTCCTCTTCAGTTCCAACCGAAACGCCCAATGCGGTATAAATATTTTTGATTTCCTCGCTATCGAAAATCTTATGCTGCATGGCTTTTTCCACGTTCAGGATTTTACCCCTGAGTGGAAGTATGGCCTGAAAGCGCCGGTCGCGGCCCTGTTTGGCGGTTCCCCCTGCCGAATCTCCCTCCACAAGGTAGATTTCGCAGAGTTCGGGATCTCTTTCGCTGCAGTCGGACAGTTTACCCGGCAGACCCGAGCCGGAGAGCACATTTTTACGCTGCACCAGCTCCCTGGCCTTCCTTGCTGCATGACGGGCCGTTGCTGCGAGGATCACCTTGTTGACAATGGTGCGGGCCTCTTTTGGGTGTTCTTCAAGGTAATAATTAAGAAGTTCAGAAACAAGGGTATCCACAGCCCCCATCACCTCATTATTTCCGAGCTTGGTTTTGGTTTGCCCTTCAAACTGGGGCTCCTGCACCTTTACGGAAATAATTGCCGTTAATCCTTCGCGGAAGTCGTCACCGTTGATGTCAAACTTCAGTTTGGCCAGCATCCCCGACTTGTCGGCATAGGTTTTCAGGGTTCTGGTAAGCGCCCTGCGAAAACCGGCGAGATGGGTTCCGCCTTCATGAGTATTGATGTTGTTGACGTAAGAGTGGATGTTTTCGCTGAATGAAGTATTGTACTGCATCGAAATCTCAACGGGAATATCATTTTTCTCCCCCTCGATATAAATCGGTTCCGGCATCAGTTTTTCGCGCATGCCGTCGAGATATTCAATAAAATCGCGCAGACCGTTTTCCGAATAGAATGAAAACCGGGGATGATTCCCGTTTTCGTCCGTTTCACGCTCATCGGCAATGGAAAGGCGGATTCCTTTATTCAGAAAAGCGAGTTCGCGCAGGCGGGAACTCAGTATCTCAAGATCGTATACATCATTGGTAAAAATTGAGGTATCCGGCTTAAAATGAACCGTTGTACCCGTTTTTCCGGTAGTGCCGGCTTCCCGTACCGGATAAAGCGGCTTACCGATTGAGTATTCCTGTTCAAAGATCTTTCCTTCGCGGCATACGGTGACTTTCAGCATCGAAGACAGGGCATTCACACAGGATACACCTACTCCGTGCAAACCGCCTGAAACCTTATAAGAACCTTTATCGAACTTTCCACCGGCATGCAGTACCGTCATGACCACTTCAAGGGCTGAACGTTTCTCTTTTTCATGCAAATCGGTAGGAATTCCACGGCCATTATCCGAAACAGTAATAGAATTGTCGGGATGAATAAACACCTCTATGCTGTCGCAATAGCCGGCCAGCGCCTCATCAATTGAATTGTCAATAACCTCATATACAAGGTGATGCAACCCTCTGGAGCCAATATCACCGATATACATGGCAGGGCGCTTACGAACCGCTTCAAGACCTTCAAGAACCTGGATGTTTTCAGCAGTATAATTGCCATTGCCGTTGCCGTTTCCATTTCCACTTCCGGCAGCGATGGCCTCTTTGTTTAATTCACTCATATTCAGTAAAATAGTAAATTTTAGTTAACAAGCAAAGGTAATCATTTAATCAATTCAAACCACGGAATCATGCATCCCGAATTGTGCAAGTTATTAACAAAAAAAGGGCCGTATTACACCACAGCCAGTCAGGCCTCAGTGGCATTGCCCTGTGGCAGTATTTTTACAAGTGGAAGTACGGGAAAAGTGAAAAAAATACTGAGGCAGATCTGAGTGCTGAGGCTAAAATGAATAAGCTATTCCGCCAAGCAGGTTAAAACGGTATCCCGGATAATTATACCATTTATAGGCACGCACACCGGTAACGTTATTCAGGTTAAGAAAAGCCGACAACTGCCGGGTATAACGGTACTCCAGGCCCAGACTGACATCGGTGTAGCCCTTTATCTGATAGGCCCTGACTTCTCCATCCTCATCCTCCAGCCTTGCATACTGTTTACCACTGGCGGCAACCGAGGCGCGTGCAATAATTTTATTCCCGATATTGTAATAGGCTTCGGCTCCCAGGGTGGTTGCCGGTTTATGCCAGGGTTGAAGCTCATGCTGCAAATTCCATTTTTCAAAAGCGGCAAAAGCTTTAATTTTCAAGCGTTCAGCAGTGTGATATTCGGCCTCGAACCTGCCCGCAAGCAAATTGGCGTCATCATAAAGCGGAATAAACCGGTTAAACGGTGCCTGGGAAAAATCATTCACGAAAAAGGCTTCATGCTCGATGACTCCCGTCCGGAAGGAGGCATAAAGATTGATGTGTTTCCCGGCTCTGGCCGAAGCACCGGCATAAAAAGCAAACCGCTCACGGGTATATTGCAACGGCAGTACCGATTGAATAAACGGGTTTTGTTCGGCGAGCATATCAAAGCCCTTCCTTTGCAGGCCACCGGTGATTCCGGCATAGACACTCAGGACATCTTCAACAACGTTCAACCTGGCTTCGGCAAAGGGGAACATATATGCCTTTGAAACGGAATCTCCCTGAAACGTAAAATTCAGGCCCAGTTTAAATGTGTATTCGTTAAATCCTGTCGCAATAAACGGCCGCACACTGACTATTGTGCTGCTCTGTTTCAGTGTAGAATCCTTGTATCCCGTAAAGTCCATGGATGTTTCAAGGCCCAGTTGCTGGAAATCCGTAAAATCAAACAGTTCAAACCGCTTATCTGCCGCTCCCTGCAAGCTGAATGTCGTTTCCCGTGTTTTAAATTTGTCAGCAATGTTTCTGAAGTCCAGCGTCAGCTGATGATTCAGCTTATCTTCATCCGCATAGTTCGACCTGATGGCAACAGAGGCGTTGAACCTGTTAAAACGCTGCTTCAGCATATCATCAGGGAAGAAGCCTTCAGATTCCGCAGGTTTAAAGCCATAATGGTGCACAGCATTTCGTCTGAAACCCAGTCCGGCGCTCAGGGTATGCTGCCCGAAAAACTTCCTGCCCTGCAGCTGTATCAGGTTAACACTGTTTCCGCTTTCTGCGTAATCCTTAATCTCACCCGAAGATGATAAATGTTTAAAGTGCAAGCCAAGCTGGTAAGATTTTGAACGGAGTGAGTTAGCCCAGAATTCCGCATAAGGGGTGGTATAATTACCGAACCCGAGGCGGGCATAATTCCGCAAAAGCTTTTTCTGAGGCTCACCCACCAGCCGCACAGCCGGTATGGATTCAGGACTCAGCTTTGTTTCCATCTGCACCGGTGTCACCGAATAGGACATTACAGGCAGTTTTACTTCAGTTTCAGAAGCTGCCGGGTTTATATTGATCTTATTGACATCCGGAATGGAGGGTTCATAAGCTGCCACCACAGTCACCTGCTCATTGATACCCTGTCCTGACAAAAGATTCCAGGTACCACTGACCATCACAAGCATGACCAGCAACAAGGGTTTAACTGACCTGATCCGGGATTTGATATTCATATATTTTTCCATTATTAATTGCTTTATAGTCAAAACACATTAAAAAAACCAGGTATCAACTATCTGATGATAATGCCTTCCTCATCATCAAATGTCTTTGTGGCCGGTTGGGATGAAGATTCCCCCTGATTAATCCGGCCAAGCTTGTCAGCAGCGATTTTTCTGAGGTCTTCCCCCTCATAATTATCGATGATGCTCTGAAGGGTTTGTCTGGCCTGGAATACATTGCCGGTTTTTATATAAACATCCGACAGGAGGATAAAAGAACGTGCCACCCAATAGTCGTAGGATGCGTAGTCACCACTGAGCCGGAATATCTGCGATTCAGCGGTTGTATAGTCCTTTTGCTCATAACTGATTGCAGCGAGGTTATAAAGTGCTTCAGCACCGGCTTCGCCCTGCGAAATTTTCAGCACATTCTCAAAAGAGACCCTGGCAGTTTCATACCGTTGCAACGACATATAGGATTTGCCGGTAATCAGATGGGTTTCTGCTGCCAGATTGGGAGAAAGCCGCGCAGTTTCAAGCACTTTTTGTCCCATCTGGACGGCAATCCCGTGATTTCCCAGGTAGAAGTTGCAGCGCATCTGCCCGAGGTATGACTCCTGCAGACTGGCCGGGTTTTCGGCATTCTCTTCCAGCCGTTCATACATCTGAAGGGCTTTGGCGTAATCTTTCATCCTGAAAAGAATTTCAGCGGCTTTCAGCGCCGAATTTTCGGTGTACCCTGTACGAGGTTTTGACAGGATAAATTCATAGCTTTTCAGCGCTTCGGCATGATTGCCGGCACGGCTTTCACAGTCTGCCTTAAAATAATGCGCTTTCACCGAAAAGATTCCATTCGGGAATTTGTCAAGATATGAAGCAAAGCCCGGGATGGCTTTACTGCAATCCCCGCCCATATACCTGCCTTCAACTGCAATAAACGTAAGGGAATCCTGCTCCGACCGGGTTATATTTGCAAACGGAATATCCTGCGAATAAGCAACATATTCATCAACCTGGTTCATGTCAACATAGATGTTTTTTATTACCGCCAGGGCTTCGCGCGATTCAGGCGTGGCAGGATAATCCTTTACCACTTTTTTGAAAGTCTCCAGGGCTTGCTGATTTCGTTCCGTATTGTAATAGATCAGGCCCGTGTTCAGCAGCGAGCGCTTGACATAGCTACTGTTCGGATGATCCGCGACCAGTTTTCTGAACGTCTGCAGCGCTTCCTCATGCTGATTAAGGGTCATTTGCGCCTGGCCAATTTCAAACCGGGCGTCATCGTTATAGGTTGATTTCGGGAAATCGGCAACCAGCTTCTGAAGAGAGACAATTTTCTGCCTGATATTACCGGTAACGCCCACCGCAAGTGATTTCTGATAGAGGGCATAATCACCATCAGCAGCCTTTGCACCAATCACCTGATCATAACCCGCAATTGCATCCTGATATTGCTTCTGCATGAAAAAAGCATCGGCCTGACGCAACCTGGCATCGTTCAGCATTTTCTTATCTGCCGGGCGGCTATCTATAAACCGGCTGAATGCCTGGGCAGCCTGACTGTAATTTTTCTGTTTAAGCATGGCATAACCCAGGTTGTAGCTGGCCGAAGCGTATGCGGTGTGATTCTTAGCCCCCGGAGCATTTTGAAAATTCCTGTAACAGGTCACTGCCTGATCGTACTGCCCCAGCCTGTAATAGGATTCTCCGGCCCAGAAGGTGGCGCCTGCAGCGATCAGTTCATCGCTTTTATGTTCGGCAGACTTTTTAAACATCCCGATGGCATCAAAAAACTGATTATCAGCAAATAGCTCAAGCCCACGGTAATAGGTAATCTTCTGATAGATTTCATTCTGTGCCGGAGTACGCTTTTTGATATTCTCAAGGGTTGAAAGAGCTTCCCGGTAATTACGCGTTACAAGATAGAGGTTGGCGAGGTAGGTATACGCTTCATCCCTGCGGGGAGATGAAGGGTATTCGGTAAGGTACTGCTGCAGCGCCCTGATGGCTTCATTGTATG